>JAJYFA010000143.1 GCA_021790995.1 Acidobacteriota bacterium | reverse complement strand
CAGGTTCCCCCGGGCTTCGTGCCTGAACCTTCCTCGCTGGTGCTGCTCGGTACGGGTCTGCTGGGAGCAGCCTTTCTGCTCTTCCGCAGGCGCCGGACTTCGAAGGGCGCGAATATCGCCTAAACTGCTTTTGGATTAAAGCAGGAAGGCTTCTTCATCATTGAGCAGAAGAGACGCACTGCGCGCCTCTTCTGCTCTTCTTGCGTCTATTATCTCTACCCTGCCTTTGCGCTCAGTCGCAAATCCTGATGTTATGTCTCCCACCTAACGCTTCTCATATCCGCGCAAGGTTGTCTTTACGCGCCCACTCCGCGCTTTGAGGGAATTGGAGTTCCTCGCCGATCTGACGATGCGCCTTCGGCTTACAGCGATGCAGGACATCCCCGGCGCACTTTGACTGGCGAGCTTTGCAGCCTTGATGAACCCCCGCGTGATGAGCAGGCGTCATTCCTTGGAAGAAGCAGCCCGCGGATGTGCTGCCTTCCACGCTGCCACTCGATCCTGCGCCTCCGAGAGCTCATCGGCAGTGATGCGCTCGCCGATCGCCTGACGATTGGCCGCGTACTTCTCCTGATTCGGTCCTCTTACGCCGGCGGCAAGATCCAGCCAGAAGTACGCTTCCACGTCATCGCGGGGCACGCCCTGGCCAATCGAGTAGAGGACGCCCAGGATTCCCTGCGCCGTCGGGTCGCCCTGATCGGCGGCCTTGCGATACCACGCCGCTGCCTGCTGCATATCGCGTGGAACGGTGTTGCCTGCGCCGTCGCGGTAGAGCGCTGCCAGATGCATCTCCCCGGCAATGTTGTTTTGGCTGGCGGCCTTCTGGTACCACGCCAGCTCCTGCTGGTAATCGGCGGCCATCTGCGTCTTGTTGTGTTCGGCGACAGCCGTGCGCGCATACTGCTCGCCCACCGCGACCTGTGCCGCTGCATCGCCGGCGCTGGCTTTGGCCAGCAAGGCTGGATCAACGCCTGCTGGCGTTACGGATTGCGCCGCGGCAGACAGGAGTATGGCGAGAAACATCGCTGCCGGGATCAGTTGCCTGGTTTGACTCACTTCACGCGCCTCGCAGGATCAGATCAGTGGTTTTGCTGTATTCAGTGTACGAAATGGTCTGGCTCCGGGACGAGGTTTCAAGCTGACGGAGAAACGGCTAAAATTGACCTATGACTGACCGCATGTCTTTGCCTCTCGCCCAAGCCGATCCTGAAGTGGCCGCTGCCATTGATCACGAAACGCTCCGTCAGCACGAGGGGCTGGAGATGATTGCCAGCGAAAACTTTGTCTCCGAAGCAGTGCTGGAGGCCGCCGGCTCGGTCTTCACCAACAAATACGCCGAGGGCTATCCAGGCCGGCGCTACTACGGTGGATGCGAGTATGCCGACATCGTGGAGAACCTGGCTCGTGAGCGCGCGCTCCAGCTCTTTGGCGGCGAGCACGTCAATGTGCAGCCGCACTCCGGCTCGCAGGCCAATGCCTCGGCCTATGCGGCGGTCCTGCAGCCGGGCGACACCATTCTCGGCCTCGATCTCTCGCACGGCGGTCACTTGACGCACGGCCATCGCCTCAGCTTCAGCGGCAAGCTCTATCGCACCAGCTTTTATCACGTGCGCCGCGACACCGAGACCATCGACTACGACGAAATGGAAAGGGTGGCCGAGCAGGAAAAGCCGAAAGTCATCATCGGCGGCGCCAGCGCCTATCCGCGCTTCTGGGACTTTGCGCGCATGAGGCAGATCGCCGACAAGGTGGGAGCATACTTCATCTTCGATATGGCGCATATCGCCGGGCTGGTGGCTGGCGGCGTTCACGACTCGCCCGTGCCCCACGCGCACATCACGACCACTACGACGCACAAAACCCTTCGTGGCCCTCGCGCCGGGCTGATAATTGCCGGCAAAGACATACAGGTCGGCTCGAAGCCCGAGCAGACCCTGGGCAAGGAGATCGACAAGGCTGTCTTTCCGGGCCAGCAGGGCGGTCCACTGGTCCACATCGTAGCGGCAAAAGCTGTGGCGTTCGCTGAGGCGCTGCGCCCCGAGTTCCGCACCTACGCGGCGCAGATTGTCGCCAACGCCAAGGCCCTTGCCGAGGCATTAAGCGCGGCAGGCTATCGGCTGGTTTCAGGCGGCACTGACAATCACCTCATGCTGGTCGACGTCTTCGAGAAGGGCATTCTCGGCTCAGAGGCCGAGACAGCGCTGGGCAAGGCCGGCATCACGGTCAACAAGAACTCCATTCCGTGGGACACGAATCCGCCGCTCAAGCCCTCGGGTATTCGCGTGGGAACGCCTGCGCTCACTACGCGCGGCATGAAGGAAGCAGAGATGCGCATCATTGCCGCCTGGATCGCGAAGGCGCTCGAACAGCGCAATGACGAGGCTGCGCTCAAGCTGATCCGCGGCGAGGTCGCGGAACTGGCCAACCAATTTCCGCTGTACGCGTGGCGCCACGCGACGTCGCCCGTTCAAGCCTAGCCAAAGATATCTGGAATTTGCCTCCACCGGTCACCTTCCCGTGTTCTCGTCCAGACAACAAGATCATCGGACAGACGACCTGTGGTTTCAAAATTTCAAATATGTTTGGTTAGGATTAGAAGGGGTCGATGGGATCGGGGCTACGGGCCATGCTCGGCGCAGATTCCGAAAGCTATCTGGCTGCCGGTCTGCACCGCAGCACAAGCATCAGCGAATTTGAATCACAGTCAGGCCCATCGGCGGCACCGTGATGGTGATGCGATTGCCGTGCAAGTGGTCGACTTGCGGCGGACCGATCTCGGCGGCTTTGCGCAGAGCGACAACCTGCTGTTGCGTGGGATATTGCGGGCTCCCCATTCTCTTCCACGCGTCCAAGGTGTCGCCATGTGCGGAATCCACGCGGGAGATCGTGACGCGCGCGTTGGCAGCGGCGCCACTTACATGAAAATCGATTGCCTTTTCCGTGCCCTCGGCGCCGGGCTCGACGAGATTCCATGCGGCAATGACCACCGTGCCGTCTTTTCTGCGCGTGGCCAGCACATCGTTCGCGGCGGCGGGTAGCCGCTCCTCGCCAAGCATATGCAGTAGCTTAAACGCATTGTAGGCAGGCTTGGGAATACCGTCTTCCGCAACGATCCCAAATCCTCCGTAGAACGGCGACTGCTTCACGCCCTGTTCTTCAAAGACATCCGAGAAGGTCCAGTACGACATCATCTGCGTCATCCCGTCACATTGCCTGATGGTGCCGGCGAGCCAGGGACCCATGTAGATGGAGTCGGTAATCTCCTGGTGGTTGGCGTAGCTGGCGTTGAACTCGCTCCATATAAGGGGCATGGCGGGGCGGGTGGAGTGCAGGATTTCCTGGTGGGCCTTGTCAACGGCGGCGCAGACCATCTGATGAGGGGCGATGTTTCGGTGGTCGTGAAACACATCCGCCGCCGAGTCGTCGCCGTAAACGTGCGTGGAAACAAAGTCGAGTGGTACGTGATCGTGGACGGCATGAGTAATCATGTCGTCCACCCAGGCGGCCTGCGCGGTTGCAGGTCCACCGACGCGCAGGCGGGGATCGACGGCCTTCAATGCGCGTGCGGTGTGATCGTACAACTGAAAGTAGCTTGTCTCCGCGGGCTTGCCACTCCAGAATCCAATATTGGGTTCATTCCAGACCTCGAAATACCACTGGGCTACTTCATTGATCCCGTATCGATCCACCAGATGCCGCGCAAAAGCCGTGATCAGCGCATCCCACTTCGCATAGTCGGCGGGCGGTGAAACGATGGGATGGTACCAGAAGCCCTGATAGTCAGGCCGGGCCGCGAGCTTGCTGGGCATAAAGCTGATCTCAACGTAAGGACGTACCCCGTTCGCCAGCAGCGCATCGTAAATATGGTCGACATAAGACCAGTTGTAAACGGGCCTGCCCTGTGCATCTTCGCCGTAAACGCCATTCTCGTCGTCGAGGATCGCATGAAAGCGGACGTAGCGAAGATCAGTCACTTGTTCCGCGAGCCGCAGATCGGACTGGTACTGCGCACGCATGACGAGATTCGCGCGGCCAGAGCCGGCCATCTGTTCCCAGTAGTGCGGAAACGGGGTTCCCGCGGCGTTCGCATCAATACCGATGGACTCGTGGGCCTGCGCTGCCGCCACGGCGGGTTGCTGCGCGGACACGCCAACCACTGAGCCTGCCAGAACAGCCGCTGCAGTTAAAGCAAAGCGAAAACAAAACATACAGTTTCTCCCTCGATGGTGATGGCGCTTTTCTGCGGCGCTCGGCCCCGATCTCAAGTGGGATCGCTTCCGCTTGGGGCACCCCATTTACCTTTGAACCACTCTTCCTTTATCTCAGAGGGGTGGTTCAAAGGTACACGGAACCCTCACCCTCATTGCAACTGGGAAGGGACAATGGGATCGGGCCACTCGGCGCCATTCCATCAAGAAACCGCAAGCTGCCGGCCTGCCTTGCGCCGAACTATAATCGCCCCATGCCGTCTCCCGGCGATTCGCGGCGCCGCACCGTCATCCTGCTTACCGTGGGAGTCGTGCTGTTGTTCGCCTTTCTGGGCGCACTGCAGGCGTTCAACTTCTCTGCCGTCAGGTTTCTCAACCCGGTCACATCGGGAGAGACGCTGGCGTTTGCCGGCCTCATTGTGCTGGTGTTTCTGCTGCTGCTGTTGCTGCTGACGCTGCTCTTCAGAAACATTCTCAAGCTCTACGCCGACCAGAGCAGCAGCGCCCTGGGATCGCGGCTGCGCACGCGCATGGTGGCTGGCGCGGCGCTCATCGCGCTGATTCCCGCGGTTTGTATGTTCCTGTTCAGCTTCCTGCTGATGAACCGGTCCATCGACCGCTGGTTTTCGCAGCCGACCGCGGGCCTGCGCGAGGAATCAATGCGCGTGGTGCTGGAACTTGCGCAATACACCACGGCCAACGCGCGGATGGAGGCCGAGTCAATTGCCGCATCGGGCGCGCCAGACAAGCCGCTCGCCGATCTGGTCCGTGAGCTTGGCGCGCATCGCATCACACTCGACGGCGGTTTCACGGTCGTCTACGACAAGAACCGCAAGGTGCTGGCGGCCTTTCAGAACCCTCCAGATTCGAGCACTGCGCGTGTGGAGTCGTGGCTCGATGAGACAGAGCCGGAGGGCGCATTACCCCGCGGCCCGCTTTCGCAAATCCTCCTGAACGCCGCACAGCGCAGCGACGAAACGCTGCTTCGCGTGGCCGGCCAGGGATACGCGCTGGGCGCGGCGGATACTGCCTCAGGCAGAGTGGTCGTCGTCGCGCTGCCTCTGCCGCGTGGCTTGAGCCAGACCACGGCGCACATCCGTTCCGGCATGGCCGAGTATTGGCAGCTCTTCCGCTCCCGCCGCGAGGTCCGCACCACGTTCATCCTCATGCTGCTGCTGATCACGGTCTTCGTTTTCTTCTCGAGCGTGTGGCTGGCATTGTTCCTCTCCAAGCAGATCACGCGCCCTGTCGAAGCCCTGGCCGATGCCATGGGTGAAATTTCGGAAGGAAAATATGAGAAGCGCGTGCCGGCCGTGGCGACTGGTGAGATGGCCGATCTGGTGCGCTCCTTCAATCACATGGCCGCGGATCTCGAAGCCAGCCGCCGACTGGCCGAGAGCGCGCAGGCGCAACTGACCGCGGCTAACCTGGCTGTGGAAGAGCGCAGGCGCGAGCTTGAAACCATCGTGGAGACCATTCCTTCGGGGGTGGTCACGCTGAACAGTGAAGGCGTGGTGCTGCAAGCCAATCGCGGCTTTGCCGCGCTGATGGGGCTGAAAGAAGATGCCACCATGGCCGGAGAAAAGCTTGAGAATCTGCTGCCTGCCGATTGCGCTGAAGATCTGGCCGCTGTAATCCGGCGCGGAAATCGCATGGGCGCGGCATCCACCGAAGTGGAGTTTCGCGCGCGCGGGCGCGTCGTGCATCTGGCCATCACCAGCGCCCGGCTCGAACTGGCGCCCGGACGCGCGGGATCGGTTCTGGTCATTGAAGACTCGACGGAGCTGTTGCGCGCGCAGCGGCAACTGGCGTGGAAGGAAGTGGCGCAGCAGGTGGCGCACGAGATCAAGAACCCGCTTACGCCGATCGCCCTCAGCGCCGATCGCATCCGCCGCCATCTCGATCGCGGCGGCGCGGATTCACCCAGCGTCATCCGCAAGTGCAGCGAAGTGATTCTGGGCTGCGTAGGCACGTTGCGCACACTGGTCGATCAATTTGCCACGCTGGCCCAGTTTCCCGCCCCGCAGCCGCGCGCCTGCGACATGAACCAGATTGTCGAAGAGGCGCTGGCGCTCTTCGGTGGCCGTCTCGAAGGCATTACTGTCCAGCGCGATCTCGAGCCCGGCCTGCCGCCGGTGATGGCCGATCCCGAGTCCATTCGCCGCGCGCTGGCTAACCTGATCGACAATGCGGCCGAGGCCATGCAGGGCAGCCTGCTGCGCGTGCTGGGGCTTGGCACGGCGCTGGTTGAAGACGGAGCCGCTGTCGAGGTGACGGTCTCCGACACGGGCCATGGCCTGACCGAAGAGATTCGCGAGCGCCTGTTTCTGCCCTACTACTCCACCAAGCATCGCGGCACGGGCCTTGGACTTTCCATCGCCGCCAAGATCGTGCAGGAGCACGGCGGCACGATCGGCGCCGAGTCCAACTCTCCCAAAGGCGCGCGGTTCACGGTGCGCCTGCCGGTTGTCGAGTCCAGCGCCGAGCCGGAAACCGCATCGAACGGCGCGCCAGCGGCCAGGAGGCTCGCATCATGAACCACATTCTGGTGGTCGACGACGAAGCAGAGATTCGCAGCTCGCTCGAAGAGATCCTGCGCGAGGAAGGCTACGGCGTGGCCGGCGCAGGGAGCGCGGAAGACGCCATGACGCTCCTGCGCGATGCTCCTTACGACGTGATCCTGCTCGACATCTGGCTGCCCGGCCGCGATGGCCTCGAGACGCTGGCCGAGATCAGCCAGTGGCCTCTGGAAAAACGGCCCGAAGTGGTGATGATCAGTGGCCACGGAACCATTGAGACCGCGGTGAAAGCCACCAAACTGGGCGCTTACGACTTCCTCGAAAAGCCGCTTTCGCTGGAGCGCACGCTGATCGTGGTGAAAAATGCCGTGGAGGCGCGGCGGCTGCGCGCGGAAAACGTCGAGTTCAAGCGCCAGTTCAGCGCCGCCTCGGTGCTGACGGGGGAGAGCGTGCCGTTGAAGGCGCTGCGGCAGCAGATCCGCTTGATGGCGCCCACCAACGGCCGTGTACTGATCTACGGCGAATCGGGCACCGGCAAGGAGCTGATTGCGCGCTCGATTCACGCCGAGAGTCTGCGCCGCGATCGCGTGTTCGTCGAGCTGAACTGTGCGGCGATCCCCGAGGCGCACATCGAGGCCGAGCTCTTCGGCGTGCGCCATGGCGTGCAGCCAGGCGCGCCCGCGGAGCAGCGAACTCTCGATCAGCGCGGAACCCTCGAACGCGCCGACGGCGGCACGCTCTACCTGGACGAAGTGGGCGACATGAGCCTGAAGACGCAGGCCAAGGTGCTCAGCGCTCTCGACGACCAGATGTTCACGCCCGTCGGCGGCACGCAGCCGCTGCGCGTCGACGTGCGGCTGATCGCTTCGACAAACAAGAACCTCGAAGAAGAAATTGCCAAGGGCAACTTCCGCGAAGACCTTTTCTACCGGCTCAACGTGGTGCCGTTCTTCGTGCCGCCGCTTCGCGAGCGCAAGCAGGACATCCCTCCGCTGGTGCGCGAGTTTCTGGCCGAGTTCGGCCGCCAGTACGGCCGCCCCCGCGTCGAAATTACTGAGGACGCGCTCGATGCTCTCGGCCGCTATCACTGGCCCGGCAACGTGCGCGAGCTCAAAAACCTCATCGAGCGCGTGCTGATTCTCAACCCGCGCGTCGTGCGCATCGAGCGCAAGCACCTGCCGCCGCTTACCCACAAAACCGGCGCGCGCGCGGCCCAGGAGTTCACCAGCCTGCAGCAGGCCCGCGACGCCTACGAGCGCGAGTACATTCAAAAGAAGATCGAAGAGGCGCGCAACAACATCAGCCACGCGGCCGAACTGCTGGGCCTGGAGCGCAGCCATCTCTACCGCAAGATGAAGGCGCTGGGCATCGCCGTGCGGGAGTAGGGCGGTGCGCAATCGTGGTGAGACGACGGCAGCTTACTGAACTGTCACAAGGACACTCGCACTATGCGTCGACTGCACCGAGCTGGAAGAGACGGTGACGATGACGTTGTAGCTTGTCTGCTGACTCTGAGGAATCGAAAGCAGGGAGGCATTGCAAGAGGAAAGTCCTGCGACACCAGTATAGACCGTTCATGCGATTGCCCTGAGCCTCCAGCGCAACGGTTTCGGACCGGCCCGCTGCTGCTGTTAAACTGTCTCAACCTGCATCCTTACGCCTGTTTGTGACATCCTGAAAAGGCCGGAGGTTTTCACATGAAAAGAGCCAGGTGGCTTGCCTTGGCTGCCGCGATGATGCTTGCCGCCGCTACGGCCAACTCCGCAGGCCGTTTGATTTATCCCGATCCGGGACAGGCACGTGCGGATCTTGCCGCCGCGCTCAAGACCGCAGCCGCAACGCACCGCCGCATTCTGCTCGACTTCGGCGGCAACTGGTGCAGCGACTGCCAGGTGCTGGACCTCTATTTCCACGACACCCGCAACAAGCCGATTCTCGAAGCCAATTACGTGCTGGTGCACATCAACATCGGCGAAATGGATGCCAATCTTGACCTCGCCAGGAAGTACGGAATTCCCATTCGCAAGGGCGTGCCTGCGCTGGCGGTTCTCAGCGACCGCGGCGCTTTGCTCTACAGCCAGAAGAATGGCGAGTTTGAAGCCATGGGCAAGATGCAATCCTCCTCCGTCACCGCGTTTCTGATGAGATGGCGTCCTCTGCGGCCAGGCTGCTCCGTGGTGGCGGTGAGCTGTTAGAGACGGGCGGGGCTCGAGCGGAATCTGGCGTACCTCATCTATCGACGTTCGACGCCATCGGAGCGGCGCTGCACGGGCCGCCAGGGAGATCTCATGCCGCTGATTGATTCCAATGCATCCGATGCACAGCCTTCCATCACCACACTCTCCAGCCGCGAGGTTTACCGCAACCGCTGGATGCGAGTGCGCGAGGACGAGATACTGCGCGACAACGGCGCAAAAGGCATCTACAGCGTGGTGGAGAAGCACGACGGAGCGATTATTCTGCCGATCGAGAATGATCGCATCTGGCTGGTGGAGCAGTTCCGCTATACGATCCAGCAGCGTGCTCTGGAGCTGCCGCAGGGCAGTTGGGAGATGGAGATCGAGGATCCCGAAGAGCTGGCGCGCGGCGAGATGCGGGAAGAGACAGGGATGGACGCCACCGAGATGACGCAGCTGGGGACGCTCTGGATCGCCTACGGTTTTCTGCGCCAGCGGCAGCATGTGTATCTGGCCACAGGCCTCAAGCCCGCCTATAGCGAGCGCGACGCCGAGGAGCACGACCTGATCGCCCGCCCGGTTCCAATCGCCGAGTTCGAGCGCATGATGCTCGACGGCGCCATCCGCGACAATTGCACGCTGGCGGCCTGGGGACTCTACTCGCTCTGGAAGGCGCGGCAGGGGTAGCGCAAGAAACTCATTGAGGCAATTTCCGCCCCACGTCTAGCACCGCCCCCCGCCGATTTTCCATGGATCGCACCTACGCGACCAGGCCGCAGTTCGCCTTGGTCACGGGATTCAGGCCCTTCTTCTTCAGTTCGGCCATAACCTCGTCTGCGTTGAGAGTGTTGCTTTCGGGTGCGCTCTTGACGTACTCGATAGCCTGCTCGGCGCCGAGTTCGCCGTCGTGGCGCGCAATGCCCACCAGGCCCGTGCTCGCCCGCCGTGCCCAGCCCACCACGAAGCGGCCGGGAATCGCCTGGCCTGCCTCGGTATTCCAGAGCTTGAAGTGAGGCTCCTCCGAGTTGCCCGAAGCCGGCTCGGTGGCAAATCCGTCGCGGCCCATTGGCAGACCGATGTTGGGATCCTGCCGGTTGCCAATGGCGTAGATCAACGTATCGGCTTCGAGGATGGTCCGCTCCTTGGTGGCGACGGCCTTCGTGTCTCCGTCCGGCCTCAGCACAAGGTCGTTTTCAGCGACCTCGACGCGGGCCACGCGGCCATTCTCATCCTTGAAGATCTGCGTCGGCGAGGTGAGAAAACGGAACGACAACCGCGGTGGCACGGAGGCGAAGTTAGGATCCTGCAATTTGCGGAAGCTCTGCTGGAAGAGATTTTCCGGCGAGACGTCCTGGTTGCAGCGTGCGCAGCGATCTTTCACGCGCTCAAGCTCGGCAACCAGACCGGCGCGCGAAATATGCTTGTCGACATAGCCAATCTCCTTCTCGTCGAACTTGGCCTCCATGGGCCCGCGACGCGCAACCACAACCACCTCTTCAAGCTGCGTGTGGTAGGGGCTGTCTTCGAGCAGCCAATGCGCGATGTCGATGGCGACGTTGCCGATGCCGGTGATAATGACGCGCTTGCCGGTGGAGAAATCCATGCTGGAGTAAGGCGGCAGGCCGTTGTAGCAGTACACAAAATCCTTGGCCGCGTAAACGCCCTTGGCGTCCTCACCGGGCAGTCCCAGCTGTCCGCTGGCCTGTGCGCCGCAGGCAAAGACGATCGCCGCCGGGCGCATCGCCTCCAGTTCCTCGATGGTCAGGTCGTAAGATTTGCCCACCTGAACCCCGCCGAAGTAGTGCACATTGGGCAGATCAAGCACTTTGGCAAACTGCTTGCGCAGGCCCGACTTCATCTTGTCTTTCGTGGGATAGATTCCGTATTCCGCCAAACCTCCG
>JAJYFA010000142.1 GCA_021790995.1 Acidobacteriota bacterium | reverse complement strand
GGTCGAGGTCTCCCGCTGGCTCATCGAAAATACGCCGGAGCTGGAGATCGATATGGGCATGACGCGCGTGCGCTGCCGGCCGGGATTGCAGTTCGGCTCGCGGTTTGCCGGAGGCCTGATGCCGGGCCAGGTGGTGGACTATCTGCCCGAGGAGCAGCTTGTGGAGGTGAAGAACCTGGGCGAGTTTGCCGGCATTCTGGCGCTGGACAAGTGGACGGGCAATGCGAACGGGCGCCAGGCGGTCTTCACGCGGAAGCAGCGAGAGCGGCGCTACAAGGCGGTGTTCATCGACTTCGGCTACTGCTTTCATGCCGGCGAGTGGCGCTTCGAGGATGCGCCGCTGCGCGGAGTCTACTATCGCAACGATGTGTACCGGGAGATTGCCGGATGGGATTCCTTCGAGCCGTGGCTGACGCGGCTGGAGACCATGCCCGCGGAGACGGTGTGGGCGGCGGCCAACGAAGTTCCTCCCGAATGGTACGGCGGAGACCTGGGCGAGATGGAGGCGCTGGTGGAGAAGCTGCTCAAGCGGCGGAGCCGGATCCGGGAGCTGATCGAGGCCTTCGGGAACTCGGACCGGAGGCCGTTTCCGAAATGGGGCGCGAGTGGAGAAAAAGCCGGGGAAGAGGCTTGGAAGACAGCGCGGTGGGAGACTACGATGAGGGTGAATTGAAGGGAATAGGGACTAGGGAATAGGGAATAGGGACTAGGGAATAGGGACTAGGGAAGGATGGTCAAAACGAAGAATGCCAGCCGCGGCAGAACGAAGAGCTTGAGGCTGAAGGCCGGCGGCTGTGGACGAATCACTGACCACTGACCCCTGAAACCTGACCACTGAAACCTGACCACTGAAACCTGACCACTGAAACCTGAGAGAACCATGAACGGCATCTATCCCAGACGCGAGTGCGAATTCCAACTGCTCCGGTATGTGCCGGACGCGGTACGGAACGAGTATGTTCACATCGGCGTGATCCTGCGCGAGGCAGCGACAGGGGACCAGCCGGGGCACGCCGCGGACCGCATCCCGGAGCGCGTCGAGGTGCGCTTCACGCGTGACTGGCGGCGGGTGCGCTGCCTCGATCCGGACGCCGATACGGCGCTGCTGGAGGGTATGGAAAGCGAGCTCAGGCGGCGGCTTGAAGAAGAGCCTCGCGGCAGGCTGATGAAGATTCTCGAGGAGTCGCTCTCGCTCAATGTGCAGATGACCGAGCCCAAGGCGTATCTGGCCGAGAGCCTGCCGGCTGGGATGGAAGAGCTGATGCGGCTCTATGTGGAGCCGCCGTCCCGGGAGCGGGCGGCGCGCACGAGCGGCCGTGCGGCCATCCAGGCGCGCATGCGCGCCGAGTTTGAGCGCGCCGGTGTCTGGGATCTGCTGCGCAAGCGCATCGCGGCCTCCGCGTACACACGTCCCGGCGACCCGCTGCGCATCGATCTGGGCTACCGGCCCAACGGCCTGATCCGCATGTTTCACGCGGTCAGCCTCGAGCCGGGAGTTGCCGCGGGACTGGAGACGGCCAAGGTGCTGGCGTTTTCCGCGGCGGCGCTACGCTCCGGCGTCGAGCGCGTCGAAAAGGCAAAGCTAGAACTGACCGCAGTGATCGAACCGGCTGCGCGTCTGGGGGCCACCGGCGACGATCCGGAGCGGCTGGAGATGTACCGGTTTGGCGTAGAGACCATGGAGGAGCACCAGATCCGGGTGCTGACCACCTCGGACATGGAGCGCGTGGCCGAGACCGCGCGGCGGGAGCTGCGCGTCTAGGACGCACTACACTGGAAGAGCCACTTGCAAAATTCGAGAATGTTCAGATGCGGTCTTTCCTCGGGGGCTAAAACCCTCTCATTTTATGAGGCTTTATTGGCACGACTGAAGTCGTGCCCTTTCAAAGCCGCGACTGAGCAATGAATTTTGCACGTGGCTCGGAAGCGAAAAGTCAGGAGCTCAACGTTATTTTGAAACGTCTTGCCATTCTCGGTTCCACGGGTTCCATCGGACAAAGCACCCTTTCCATCGTCGAGCAGTTCCCCGAGCGCTACGCCGTGACCGCCCTTGCCGCGGGCCGCAACGTCGACGAAGCCTTCGCGCAGACGGTTCGCTGGCGTCCGCGTGTGGTTTCGCTGGCCACCGAAGAGCTGGCCGGCCTGTTGGCCGCGCGGCTCGGTCGAGCCGGCATCACCGGCATCGAAGTTGTGCATGGCGCCCAGGGCGCCATCGCCTGCTCGACACACAAGGAAGCCGATTTTGTGGTTTCGGCCATTGTGGGCGTGGCGGGGCTCGAAGCCACGCACGAAGCCATCCTTGCCGGCAAGCCTGTGGGCCTGGCCAACAAGGAGTGCATGGTGGCCGCGGGCGAGATTCTCACCGCCGCGGCGCGCGAGCGCAACGTGCCCATCCTGCCCATCGACAGCGAGCACAACGCCGTGCACCAGTGCCTGCGCGTGGGCGCGCACCACGAGGTCAAGTACATCTGGCTGACGGCCTCGGGCGGGCCCTTCCGCCAGCTTCCGCTCGACCAGTTCGCAGGCATCACGCCCGCGCAGGCCCTCAAGCATCCCACCTGGGTGATGGGCCGGCGCATCACTATCGACTCGGCCACCATGCTCAACAAGGGGCTCGAAGTCATTGAGGCCTGCCGACTCTTCGACGTTCCGCCCAGCCGGGTGCGGGTCACGATTCATCCGCAATCGACGGTGCACTCGATGGTGGAGTATGTGGACGGCTCGATTTTGGCGCAGATCTCGGTAACCGACATGCGGCTGCCCATTCTCTATGCGCTGGCGTATCCGGAGCGGCCGGCATCCACGCTCACCTTCGACCTCGCCGCGCTCCGCCACCTCGACTTCGAGCCGCCCGATCTCAACCGCTTCCCTTGCCTGCGGCTGGCCTTTGAGGCCGCCGAGAAGGGCGGCGCGCATTCGATTGCCCTCAATGCCGCCGACGAGGTTGCCGTGGAAGCCTTCCTCGAAAGCCGTATTCCCTTCACCGGCATCCCAAGTACAATTGAGAAGGTACTGGCGGCAACTCCGGAGGCTCATCCCGCATCGATTGCCCAGGTGCTAGCCTCCGACCGGGAAGCCCGGGAACGGGCTCGGGCCTTTCTAGCGTAGCTTGTTTGCGTAACACGAACAGGCGCCCGCCGCGAGGGCGCGTTTTGCCGAAGGAATTGCCACCCATTTATGCATGAGTTTCTGGTTTCTGCCGCAGCGTTCATTGTCCTCGTCGGCCTGATCGTGGTTCTGCACGAACTCGGCCATTTCGTTGTGGCCAAGCTCTGTGGAGTCCGCGTCGAGGCCTTCTCCTTTGGCTTCGGTCCGCGGCTGTTTGGCTTTAAGTACGGTGAGACGGACTACAAGGTCTGCCTGCTCCCGCTGGGCGGCTTCGTCAAGATGACGGGCGAGAACCCCGGGGAGGAATCGGCCGACGAGATTGCCAACGATCCCGCGGCCTTCACCTCGCATCCTCGCTGGCAGCGCATGTTGATCGGCCTGGCCGGTCCGGCCGTCAATCTTCTGCTGTGCCTGTTCCTGATGTTCGTCTACTATGCGTTCATCAACGAGGTGCAGTCGGTCACGGTGAAGGCCACGACCGTGGAGTGGGTGACGCCCGGCTCGGCCGCGGCCGCGGCCGGAATTGAGACCGGCGACACGATCCTGAAGTTCGACGGCGTGAACCATCCCGACTGGGAGGCCGTTTATGAGCGCGCCAAGCTGAACGCGAATCAGACGGTGGCGGTCACGGTCCAGAGGGGCGATTCGACTCTGCCGCTGCGCCTGCACGTGCCGTCCAGCGCCAGGAACGACGCATTCGATTTCACCGATCTCGGCCTCTCGCCGCAATACCTGCCCGGTCCCATCCAGATAGCCATGGTCGAGCCCGGCTACCCGGCAGCCAAGGCCGGTCTCCGCCAGGGCGACGGAATCGTGTCGGTCGACGGCCTCGCCGTCCACTCCACCAACACGCTGCTCGCCTACATGCAGTGGGAGAAGGGCAAGCCGATGACGCTCACGATTCTGCGCAACGGCGCCACTCTCGAGATTCGCGCCACGCCCACCAAGGTGGATACGCGTTGGATGCTGGGCTTCAGCCCGCAGCCCGTCCCCGTGCGCAATCGGCCTTTGACGTTCGCGGCCGCAGGAAAAGAGTCTCTCAACTTCTTCACCAGCAACTCCATGCTTGTGGCCGCGGTGCTGGACCGGTTGTTTACGCACCGGCTCTCCGTCTCGCAGTTGATGGGCCCGGTCGGCATCGCCAAGGCTGCCGGCGAAGCCGCGGAGATGAACGGCTGGATGCCTAAATTCGGTCTGGCCGCCGAGATCAGCCTGCAACTGGGCATTCTCAATCTGCTGCCCTTCCCGATCCTCGACGGCGGCATGATCCTGCTGCTCGCGATCGAGGGCGCCCTGCGCCACGACATCAGCCTGGCCATCAAGGAGCGCATCTACACCGCGGCCTTTGTGGTGCTCATTGCATTCTTTGCCTTTGTTCTCTTCAACGATGTGAGCCGGCTGGGATTGTTCGGCCACATCAAACCGTGAAAGGCAGGTGACAGGTGTCAGGGTTCAGGTGCAGTCTCTGCGCTAAGGTTTTTTGATCTCTGAAACCTGATACCTGAAACCTGCCGGAGGCCCATGCCCGTCACCACCGAAGTCCGTGTCCGCTATGCTGAAACCGATCAGATGGGCGTTGTCTACTACGCCAACTACCTGGTCTGGTTCGAACTGGGCCGCGTCGAACTGCTGCGCTCGCTTGGACTCACCTACAGCAGCCTCGAAACCGAGTACGGCTGCATTCTGCCCGTGATCGAGGCGCGCTGCCGCTATCGCTCCCCCGCCCGCTACGACGACGAGATTCTCATCGAGACCCGGCCTGCGCTGCTGCGCGGCACGGTTGTGAAGTTTGCCTACACGGTTCTGCGCAAGGGCCGCGACGGCGAAGAGAACGCACCCCTGGCCGAAGGCGAAACGGTGCACGTGGTCTGCGACAGCCAGATGCAGCGCAAGCCGCTGCCCGCACATTACGCAGAGGCATTGCGAACGCTGATGGCGGAGATCTGAGGCATCGCCTTTGCAATTCGCGCCAGAATCGCGGCTTTCATCCTGAGCGGCGCGACGGGGAGGAGAGGAAGGATCCGCAGTTGCCTTTCCGCCGCGCGGGCAAAACGATCGGCGCCACGCCTGTCACATGCGGGCTCGCCGGCCTGCTGATTTCACTGCAACTGCGTCGCCGTTACCACCACCTCCATACCGCCTTTGCTATCGACATCGTCCGAAGTAAAGACCACCGTTGGTTTTCCGATCGGAAGCAGCACCGGACTGCTCCATTTGTTCTGACGCATCACTGGTTCCTCGATGCCGCTCGCGCCGCCGAGGCGCATGCTGGAGCTCAGACTGCTGACCTCCGCATGCAGCATCATCGCCAGTTTGTTCCCCATCTCGCGCACAGAGTTCACATCGAAGTTCACGCCGAGATCCATGTACTGGAACTGAGTACTCGTCCCCCCGTTTCTGCCATAGAGTGACCCAGTTGCTATAGGAACCTTCGATCCGGCGCGAATCGACTCGGAGTCACGAGTCGCCGTACTCACCGTGCACGAATAGGCGCGGCTATTGACGGGCTTGCCGTCCTCGCCCAGTTCCCTCACCACAAGGTCCAGGTGGTAGAAAAGCACCACCGGTTCAGCGGCTTTGTTCGCGGCCGGAGCCGGCGAAGCGACCTGGGCAAACGCGCGCGCCGCGAACGGCAGGGTGAGAAGCAGAAGACTCGAAATCAAAAGCTTACGCATGGGTTCTCCTTAGTTTGCGCCCGGTTGGGGCGGTTCGAGTGGTGAAATCCGGATGGGTGCGATGCGAATTGCAGCAATTGCGATGGGCTCATCCAAGTGGTCCTGCGCCGCGATGAAGGACTTGCGTTCTGACTCGGGCGCACGAGCGGCGAATTCAACCAGGACGCGCTCCGCGGGCGAGAGCGGCCGCGGCGTGGGGAAAACCTCCTGCTTTGGCAAGGCTGCGGTAGCGGGATCTCCGGCGGTTCTTGCAGGACGCGCAACGCGCCGCAGACGGCCCACCCGTTGCGTTGCAGGTGATTCAACGCGGGCCGTCACCTTCGCTGCCTCGTGCGGCGTGGGTGGGCCGATTCGATTCGCTTGCGGTACGCTTGCGGGCCGTCCATGCATCAGAAGGATCACGATCAACAGGCAGGCTGAGGCGGTCAGGAGCGCGACCCACAGCGATCTGCCGCGCCACGGAACAGATGAGTGTTCGGCGGCGATACGCGCAAGCACGCGCCGTTCGAGGCCGGAGTCCGCTTCGCCATATGCGCCGAGCGCTTCATGGATTACGCGATCGAAATCGTTCTCTTCATGCATGGCGAACCTCCTCAATCGCGCCCAGCTTCTGGCGCAGCAACTGCCGGGCGCGTTGCAGGCGCGTGCGCACCGTTCCCTCCGGCACGCCCAGGGCGCGGCCGATCTCGCGCGAGTTGAGCTCCTCGTGCGCGGAAAGCACGAGCGGCACGCGCAACTCCTCCGGCAGCGCGTCGATCATCGCGTGCACCACCGCATGGCGGTTGGCGGCCAGCAGGGCCTGTTCCGGACCGGGCTCGGGCGAAGGCGCTTCAGGAAGATCGCCCGCGGTTGCGAAGAGCGTTTGACCTGCCTGCGCCGATTGCCTTCGCCGGTCCACGGCCATCCGCCACGTCACCCGGGCAAGGAAGGCGCGCTCGTTCCCTGCATCCCGCCATCCGCGATTGCGATAGAGCTTCAAAAACGTCTCCTGCGCAACGTCTTCGGCGTCGGCCGCGTTCAACAGGACCGCGTAGGCCACGCGAAAGACAAATCGAGCCTGGCGCTCGACCAGCGAGGTGAACCCGGCCTCATCACCAGTAGCCAAGGACCTGCGCGCCTCCTCACGGTCCAACGCGAGACAATGTGTGCGGACTCAAAGGAGTCTATCGGACGCCCCGCCGCCTGTACACCCACTAAGACGGCGACTGCACGTGCGGTGTTCGGAGATTTTTTGGGCTGACAGGAAAGGATTGCGCGGGAATTGAAGCGAGGCGGCCCACTGTCGCCTGGCCCATTTCAAACGCGCATGCTGTCCGATGGGCAGTTGCGCTCTTCCTGCCCGTACAAAAGCTGCCACGGGTTCCGCGACGCAGTGCGCTCGCCGCGGATGACAAAGCCACGCAAATCGCTCAGTGCGTGACCACAGCCATCGCGAAGCCGTCCAGGCCTTTCAAGCCGACGGTTTGCAGCGCGACGGCGCTCAGGCGGGGATGGGCGGCCATCCTCTTGAGGCAGCGCCGCGTGCCGCGAATGTCGCCGGCGGCGCTTTTCGCGTCAATCACCGTGCCGTGGCGCGCGACGTTATCGACCACAATTACCGTTCCGCGCCGCGAGAGTTTCACGGCCCATTCGAGATATTGCGGATTGTTTTCCTTGTCGGCGTCGATGAAGATGAGGTCGAACGGACCGGCGCCCTCGGCTTTCAGTTGGGGCAGGCTTGCGAGCGCGGGTCCGACGCGGATCTCGACGCGGCGAAGCAGGCCGGCGCGGCGCAGATTGGCGCGTGCAACCTCGGCGTGGCGAGGCTCGTATTCCAGGGAGATGATGCGGCCGCCGCGTGGCAGGGCGCGCGCCATCCAGATCGTCGAGTAGCCGCCGAGCAGGCCAATCTCAAGCACATGTTTGGCTTGCGTCATCTGCGCGAGAACGTGAAGAAATTTACCCTGGAGCGGCGAGACATCGATGGCGGGCAGACGCGCCGCGCGATTGGCTTTCACCGCGGCGTCGAGTTTGGCGTCATGCGGAGCAAAGAGTTCGCCGAAGTAGCGATCCACCTTGGTCCACAGCGATTGCGCGTCTTTTCTCATCGATTTTTGAGCCGGATGCGTCTGCCTCGCACCCGGCGGCTTGTAGCCGGCAGCAATGGCCTTCTGCTGTTCCCTAGTCCCTGTTCCCTAGTCCCTGTTGTTTTCACTTCTCCCGCGCGATCACAAAGTCCGTCACCCAGAGCAGGGCGCGTTTGTATTCGGAGTCGGGGAGCGGGGCCAATGCCTTGCGCGACTGTTCGGCGTAACGGTCTGCGGCTGCCATGGCGTACTCGACCGAGCCGTTGTGTATCAGGATCTCGAGAATCTGCTGGCGGCTGACGTTCTCAAAGCTGCGGTCGTCGAGCACGCGGCGGATGGCCTTGCGGTCGGCGGCGGTTCCGTGGTCCGAGGCGTGAATGACCGCCAGCGTGGCCTTGCCCTCGCGCAGGTCGCTGGCCACGGGCTTGCCCAGCACCTCTTCAGTGGCCGTCAGGTCGAGCACGTCGTCGACAATCTGGAAGGCGAGTCCGACGGCGCGGCCGAATGTGGCCAGCCGCGTTTCTTCATCTTCCGCAGCGCCGGCGAGCACTGCGCCGAGGCGCATGGAGACGGAGAACAGGCACGCAGTCTTGCGGAAGATCAGGTCGTAGTACTCGGCCTCGGAGACTGATTTGCCGAGCTTTTGAATCTGCAGGAGCTCGCCCTCGACCATCTGCTGCGTAAGGCCGATGAGCAGGTCGAGAACCTTCAGATTGCGCTCCTCGAGCGCGACCTTGAAGGCCTGCATGTAAAGCCAGTCGCCGGCCAGCACGCACTTCTCGTTGCCCCATGTGGTGTTGGCGGAGGGCCGGCCGCGGCGCGTGTCGGCGCCGTCGATGATGTCGTCGTGGACCAGCGTGGCCGTATGCAGCATCTCGACCACGGCGCCCAGACGGATGGCCCCTTGACCCGCATAGCCTAGCTGACGCGCCGCCAGGAGCAGCAGTGACGGCCGAATGCGCTTTCCACCGCCCTCGCGCAGGTATTCGGCGATCTCCGTAATGGTGCTGACGCTGGAAGCTGCATCGCGGCCCAACTCCTGCTCGACTGCTACCAGATCTTCCCTGAGGATCTCGAAGACCTCTTTTGCCGTGGCTATGGTCAGTGTGCTCAAAACTCTCCGATTCTAGAACATTTCGAGAAGAACGCGCACCCGCGACGCGTTTTACTCAAAACGTGCGGTAGTTGGTGAACTGCAGATCGACGCCCAGATCCCTGGCGCGCAGCATGGACATGATCTCCTGCAACGTGTCGCGGTCCTTACTGGAGATGCGCACCGTATCGCCCTGGATGCTGGCCTGCGCTTTCTTTTTCGAATCTTTGACCATGCGAACAATTTCCTTGGCTTTTTCCACGGGAATGCCCTGCTGCAGGCTGATCTTCTGGCGCACGCTTTGCCCGGCGGCCGGCTCGACCTTACCGTAGGTCAGGTTCTTCAGCGAGACGCCACGCTTGACCAGCTTCTGGCAGAGAATATCCTTGACCGCCTCCAGCTTGTACTCGTTGGCCGAGGCCAGCTGAATAGCGTCGCTGCCTTCGAGGTTCACCTCGGAGTGCGAATCCTTCAGGTCGAAGCGCTGGCGAATCTCCTTGATCGCCTGATCGATGGCGTTGCGGACCTCCTGCATGTCCACTTTGCTCACAATGTCGAATGAGTTGTCCTGTGCCATATTGCTTTCCCCCGGTCCCGAAAGCTGCCCCCGCCGATGCTCGCTGGCGCCGCGCCTACCCTTCTAGTTTCCCACGTTCCCCCGAGGGTGAAAAAGCCGATTGAAATTGCCGGTCGTTGCGGAGGCCAGATCCTGCTCTGAGATGTTGAGCAACCCCGCAAGCGTTCGCGCGGTTTGAGCTACAAAGGCCGGTTCGTTGCGCTGGCCGCGCTGCGGAGCCGGCGCCAGCCAGGGCGCGTCGGTTTCGACCAGAACGCCGTCGAGCGGCAGCCGAGCTGCCACGTCGCGCAACTGCTGCGCCTTGGGGTAGGTGAGGTTGCCGGCGAAGGAGATCAGAAATCCCATGTCGAGCGCGCGGCGCGCCTCCTCCCACCCGGCGCCAAAGCAGTGCATGATGCCGCCCAGTCCGGTTCTCCCCCAAATCTGGTCCAAAACCAGAAAAAGATCGTCCCACGCGTCGGTCGTATCCTTGGCGCCGCGGCAGTGGATGAGGATGGGCCGCTTGCGCGCGGCGGCGATCTCAAGCTGGCGGATCAGGCCCTGCCGCTGCACGTCGTGTGCTGCGCCCTCGTGGTAGTAGTCGAGGCCGATTTCGCCGCAGGCGATGACCTCCGGCTCGGCCAGCAGCGCATCGAGTTTGGCGAGCGCCTTCTCGTCAGCTTCGGGGGTGGTGTGCGGATAAATGCCCGCGCTCGCGTAGAGCCGTGGCAGTTTAGCGCCTGCATCGCGCCGGGGGTTAAACTCGCGGCAAAGATCGAGTGCATGGTGCATGCCTGCCGGCCCCTCACCGATGCCGATCGAGAGCACGGCGCCCACGCCGGCCTCATACGCGCGGTTGAGCACAGCCTCGCGGTCGCCGGAATAACGGGGACTATCGAGATGGGCGTGAGAGTCGATCAGCAATGGAGCCTCGCGGTTGGCGCTCTGGAGTGTATTGCGTATGGATTCAGTGTAACGGGCCGTAAAGGTTGCGCAAACCGAGCCGGGGCCGGCCCCACTCGTCTACCATCTGTAGCAGATGCCGCAAAAGCCAAAGCTTGGGCAGAACTTTCTTGTCGACGCCGGCGCCGTCGCGCGCATTGTGGCCGTCATGGGCGATCTTACCAACCGGACCGTGGTGGAGATCGGCCCCGGCCACGGCGCGATTACTGGCGCATTGGCGGCGCGCGCCCGGCACGTGCTCGCCATCGAGTTCGACCGCGAACTGGCCGCGCGATTGCGCGAGCAATTCGACGCAGAGCGCGTGACGGTGGTCGAGCAGGATGTGCTGGCCTTCGACTTTGCCGCCGTGGCTGCGACGGCCGGCGAACGGCTGTGCGTGGCGGGCAATCTGCCGTATT
>JAJYFA010000141.1 GCA_021790995.1 Acidobacteriota bacterium | reverse complement strand
GCTCCATGGCTTTCCCGATTGGTTCCGATTTCACGCCACCAAGTGGCACGGCGCACGGCAAATCGGAAACGCCGTTCCGCCTCCGCTGGCGCGGGCCGTTGCATCCGAAGTCGCGCGAGTACTCCGCTACGCGCCCCGCTGCCCCTTCACGAGCATCCCGCTCGGCGACCCGCGTCTACTGAATATGGAGATGTCGGAGGCGGCAGCCTACTTCGGAGTCGCGGTTCCTATCGGCAAGCGGAATCGCAAGAGCGGCGCAAAAAAAAGGAAACAACACGAGATCGAGGCCGAGCTTGCCCTTGCGCTTCCTTTCGACGAGGCTCAACTGGCCAGATTGTAGGCGGCGCGAATCGTCCTGTTAGCTCGCGCACATGCACGACGGGTTCTCTACGCGCAACGTAGTTACTCTGCCGCCTCGGCCAGCATCGCTTCAGCCCGGCGCAGCGCATCGCGGCGCTTCTGCTTTTCGCTGGCCACATCGGCTGGGGCCATCGTTGCTCCGCCGATCCGCCGCGACTTGTCGTTCAGCCACTGCTCAAAGACTTTGTCGAGCGCGGTCAGGTCTGCCTGCGCCTGCGCAACTTCCTTGTTCAGATGGACCAGCTCGCTGTCGATCGTTCCAGGGAAATAGCTGAGCCGGTCGCCGCTCTGCGTGGCGTCGACAAGCGCCAGCGATGGGCCTGCAACGGGGCCGGTCTGCTGCATGGCGTCGTAGGCTCCGCGCAGCAGCGTCATCTTGCCAGCGAACCCGTCGATCCCGACGCGCCGCGCCGTCGAGCCCTTCGCGCGCCGCACTTCGACAATCGCTTTGGCCGACGTGCTCCCGGCCGGCACGGGAATCACGGTTGTCAGCGTATTTCCCTCGAACCTCCAGCCACCATCCTCGCCGGGCTTGGCGAAGGCAATCGCTTTACCATTTACCTTCACAGCCTCCGGCGGCCAGTCGGCGGGCAGGCGCAGCTCAAAGCCGCGCAACTTCAACATGCCGGGATAGCTGCCCTCCACCGGGCCGATCTCGACGCGCAGCGTGTCAAATTTCGGCCCCGCGGTCTGCGCCGCCACAATCGGCGTCCGCGCAAAGACACCGCGCTGGTAGTCAACCGAAACACCCGAATCCTCATAGACCGAGTAGCTCGAACTCTCACCCGGCTTGAGCGGCCACACGTTCACAATCAGCGGATCGACCGGCTTTGCACCGGTGTGCAGCATCGGCGGCTGCATGGGCACGATCGCGCCAGCCTTCACGTATACGGGAATCTGGCCGATGGTAAAACTCCGCTCCGCCGTCACCGGCCCGGTGAAGTGTTTGCCCGTGGGCCACTCGATCCAGTCGCCCTTCGGCAGCCAGACCTGCTCCGTCGCAAGGCCCGTGACCCTGCCGGCCGGCGCCGTTACGGGGCTCACAATGAGCTGGTCGCCAAAGGTGTACTCGTTCTTGCTCGTGTAGGCGGCAGCGTCCTCCGGCCAGTTGTAGTAGAGCGGCCGCAGGAATGCGACGCCGGTGTCGTAGGTGCGGCGCGCTTCAGTGTAGAGATACGGCTGCATCGCCTCGCGCAACTGGAAGGCCGAGCGCAGCACGGAAGAGTACGGTTCGGGATAAGCCCAGATGCGCCGCTCGGCGTCGGGGTTTTTCGTCGTATGCGTGCGCAGGATCGGCGAGAAGGCGCCGAACTGCACCCACCGCGTGAAGAGCTCGGGATCGACTGCGCCGGGCATGTGCCCGCCGATGTCGTGACTCCAGTAGGCGTAACCTACGTTCGCTGCCGTCGCGGTAAACCACGGCTGAAAGGCCAGCGAATCCCACACCGAGATCGTGTCGCCCGAAAATCCGATCTGATAGCGATGGTTGCCGAGCCCGCCCCAGCGATGGAAGAGCAGCGGGCGCTTGCCCTCGCGCTGCTGATCCGTGAAGTGCAGGTAGTTGAGCCACCAGGTTGTGCTCAGTTCCGGAAGCTTGGTCATCAGGGGCTGCTGCTGCCAGTCCAGCCACCAGAAGTCGATGCCCTGCTTCTCCAGCGGATGCAGCACGAGGTTGAAGTAGTTCACCGCCCATTTCTTATTTGTAGGGTCGAAGGGAACGTATTTCTTCGTCGCCGGATCGATGCCCATGGCGCGCGCCATCGCCGGGTACGCCGCCTCCCAGGGCTCAATGCCCGATGCCGGGTGCAGATTCAGCGTGGTCTTCAAGTACTCCTCGTGCAGGCGCTTGAGAAATGCATCGGGATCGGGAAAGAGCACCTTGTTCCACGTGTAGCCGGTCCAGCCCAGCCCGTAGCCCGATTGGTCCTTCTCGCCCATCGCCTTCAGTTGTTCCTGGCTGATGTGCCAGTCCATGTCGATCACCAGCACATCGAGCGGAGTGTCATTCTCGCGGAAGCCCTTCACCAGCTCATTCAGCTCCTGATCGCTGTACGCCCAATAGCGCGACCACCACACGCCGAAGGCGAAGCGCGGCGGCAGCGGAATCCGCCCCGCAACGCGGACAAAGTCGCCGAGAGCCTGCTTGTAGTCGTGACCATAACCGAAAAAGTACCAGTCGGTGTATTGTCCCGGCGCCTCGCTGGCCGGGCGCGCCATGGCCCACGGCCACGGGCTTTTCTCGCCGCCAAGAAAACGGAAGTCGGTGGAGTCGAAGAGCGAGCGCGTGGAGTCATCCACCAGCACCCAGCCGGCGCGCGACACCAGCCCCTGTCCGATGGGCTGCTGTGTCTTGCTGCCGCGCGCCCCGTCCAGCGTGCGCGTGGTGCCGAGCAGATCTTCGGGGTTGGCGTCGCCGGGATGCCAGACAACCGGCTTACCATCCACATCCTTGATCGTGATGGAGAGATTGCCGGCGGTAAATTGGCCGTCTCCGGATGGTTTGTAGGAAAGGATGAGCGCGCCGGTCTCAATGGTGAGACTCTTGCTGGGCCCCTGCAATTCATGATCCGATTCAAACTTCGGCGCCGGCAGCCGCCGGTTGATGAACACCAGCGAAGCGCGATCCTCAAACTTGCCCGTGGCCGACCACTCCATGCGGATCAGTTGCGGCGTGAGCACCGTGAACCGTGCATGGCCCGCCGTCACCACAGCCTTCGCATCGGCCACCGGATTGTCCGGCATCGCCATCTGGCTGGCGACCGGCCGCTCAGCCGCAGGTCTGGCCGCTGCGGTTTGCGAACTCGTCTGCGCTGCCAACCCTAATCCTGCCAACAGCAGCGCGCCACCTGTCCAAAGCCAAGAAAGTCTCCGCATCACCGTCCCCTTTACTCAATACGCAAGCCTACCACTCAGCGGCGAAGCTCAAAAAGACTTCGTTTTCGCGGCCGGTCTGGCTGCATCTAGGCCACTTGCTCCGCCTGTTCCCCTTCTGGACCAGGATCCCTGGGGTTCCGTTTGCCGCTCTTTCGGCTGCCACGGTAGTATGGATGCACCGGTTGCAGGGGTACGTGAGGTTAACGCTAGGCACTTGCAGCGTACGGCTTTATACGATTGATCGTCAGACCGGGCGGACTGAACTCTACAATGAAAATCCACGAATATCAAGCAAAAGCAATTCTGGCGAAGTACGGTGTGCCCGTGCCCAAGGGCGAGATGGCAAACACGCTTGAGGAAGCCAACGACGTGGCGCGCAAGCTGTTTGCCGAAGGCGCGTCCGGCGTGGTGGTCAAGGCGCAGATTCACGCCGGGGGCCGCGGCAAGGGCGGCGGCGTGAAGGTAGCCAAAACGCGCGAACAGGCTGAGGAACACGCAAAACACATCCTCGGCATGACGCTTGTGACGCACCAGACCGGCCCGCAGGGGCAGAAGGTGCAGCGGCTGCTCATCGAGGAGACCGCGGCCATCGAGCGGGAGCTTTATCTGGGCATTGTGCTCGACCGCGCCGTGGGCAAGCTCGTCTTTATGGCCTCGCAGGCAGGCGGCATGGAGATCGAAGAGGTCGCGGCGAAGGATCCGAACGCCATCTATAAGGAGATCGTCGATCCGGCGGTGGGATTCGGCTCCTGGCAGGCGCGGAAGCTGGCCTTTGCCCTGGGATTGAAGCCGGCGCAGATCAGCCAGGCCGTCGCGTTCTTCCAGAGCCTCTACAAGGCCTACGTCGAAACCGATGCCTCGCTGGTGGAGATCAATCCCTTCATCACGACCACAGACGGCAAGCTCTTCGCGCTCGACGCCAAGATCAACTTCGACGACAACTCGCTCTTCCGCCATGCCGAAATCAAGGCGCTGCGCGACATCGCCGAGGAGGCTCCGCTCGAAGTGGAAGCCAGCAAGTACGCGCTCAACTACATCAAGCTCGACGGCTCAATCGCCTGCATGGTCAACGGCGCGGGCCTGGCCATGGCGACAATGGACATCATCAAGTACGCGGGCGGCTCGCCAGCGAACTTCCTCGACGTGGGCGGCGGCGCGACTCAGGAACAGATCGAGCACGCCTTCGAGATTCTGCTGTCGGATGCGCTCGTGAAGGCCATCTTCATCAATATCTTCGGCGGTATTCTGCGCGTGGATCGGCTGGCGACCGGCGTCGTGGCGGCAGCCACGCAACTCAACGTCAAGGTGCCGATCGTGCTGCGGCTCGAAGGCACGAATGTCGAAGAGGGCCGCAAGATTCTCAAAGAGTCTGGACTCAATTTTCAGGTAGGCGCAACGATGAAAGAAGCGGCTGAACTTGTGGTGGCTGCGGCGGCGAGGGCATAGAGATGGCTGTACTTGTAGACAAGAATACACGTCTGATCGTTCAGGGAATTACCGGCAAGGAAGGCACCTTCCACGCCATGGGCTGCGCGGAGTACGGAACGAAGGTGGTCGGCGGCGTGACGCCGGGCAAGGGCGGAACAACGCATGAAGGCTGGCCGGTCTTTAACACCGTGGCGGACGCCGTGAAGGAGACCGGCGCCAACGCGACCATGATCTTTGTGCCGCCGCCGTTCGCGGCCGACGCCATCCTCGAAGCCGAGGACGCCGGAATCCCGTTGATTGTGTGCATCACCGAAGGCATTCCCACGCTTGACATGGTGAAGGTGTGGGCGAAACTGAAGACCTCGAAGTCGCGGCTCATCGGCCCCAACTGCCCCGGCGTGATTTCACCGGGCAAGGCCAAGATCGGCATCATGCCCGGCCACATCCACAAGGAGGGCTCGGTCGGCATCGTCTCGCGCTCTGGCACGCTGACCTACGAAGCGGTGCACCAGTTGACGCAGCGCGGCATCGGGCAGTCCACAGCCATCGGCATTGGTGGCGATCCGATCATTGGCACCACGCACATCGATGCATTGCGTCTGCTCAACGACGACCCCGAGACCGAAGCCATCGTCATGATCGGTGAAATCGGCGGCTCGGCCGAAGAAACTGCGGCGGAGTTTGTGAAGCAGAACGTCAAGAAGCCGGTCGTGGGTTTCATCGCCGGACAAACCGCGCCTCCGGGACGCCGCATGGGCCATGCAGGCGCCATCATCAGCGGTGGCCAGGGCACGGCAGCCGAAAAGATGAAGGCCATGGAAGCTGCTGGAATTCACGTGGTCGTGTCGCCTGCCGAGATTGGCAGCATGTTGGCCAAGGTGATTGGCAAGGCTTGAGAACGACTCTCAGCCTCCCTTGATTCTGCGCGGACCGCTGAGCCCGCATCGACCCGTCTTTTCCGCAAAAACGCGGAAGGGATGGGATCGCGCGGTCGTAACTCTCCGCCAGGTGGGTTACTTGACCAGACCGGCGCGGTGAATGCGCTCCACCGGTTTCGAGTAGCGGCCCACAAGCGCATTCCAGCGAACGATTGCGATGTCTTCCAACATGCGCATGCCGTCTTTGAGGTAGCTGATGCGCGTGCGCTCGTCGTGCGCCCAACTGACGGGGACCTCGTCAATGCGGTAGCCGCGCTTCCGGGCGATGAAGAGAATCTCGGGATCGAAGCCCCAGCGCTCGATGGTCTGGAGCTGAAAGACGGTTTGCGCGGCGGTGCGAGTGAAGGCTTTGAATCCGCATTGCGTGTCGGCGTAGGGAAGGCCCATGACGAAGCGGGTGACCGCGTTGAAGCAGCGTCCGAAAAATTGCCGGTAAAACGGTTGGCGGATGGTTTGCCGCGCGCGCTCCAGCCAACGGGAGCCGATGGCAATATCGGCGCCGGCGGCGATGGCGGCAAAAAGCCCCTCGGCCTCCTCGATGGGAGCGGAAAGATCGGCGTCGGTAAACAGAACCACTTCGCCGAAAGCGTGGAGAATGCCGTTGCGCACGCTGTAGCCCTTGCCCCGGTTGCCTGGATTTTGCAGCAGACGGACCTCAAGATGATCCCGAGAAAAGGCGCGGACCAGATCGGCGGTCGCATCACGGGAACCGTCGTCGACCACGACGACCTCGGCGTTCCACCCGCGCTCGCGGATGCAGGCGACGACTGACTGGAGAGCGTGGCCGATGCGCGCGGCCTCGTTGTAGGCCGGAATCACGATGCTGTAAGTCGGATAAGGCATAGGCCGCAGACTCGCCCGTGGCGCGTCCCACCGCCCGAGAACTGCGGCTGGGTGGTGCAGGGGTGGTCTCTGGGACATGATAGCGCACGTGCGGGAGCGATGGCGGCCCGGCTCAGAATTCCCTTCAAATTGCTGATGCGCAAAGGATAAAATTGTGAAAGGGCTTGCTTTTTCGCGTGCGGCCCGGCAAAATCCGTTTATGCTGAGTGGGGAGGTTTAGGCGATATGACAAAGGCGGACCTTGTTGAGAAGGTGACAGCCCTGGGCGATCTGACCCGGCGCGACGGCGAAGTGATCGTGGAAACCATCTTCAACTCGGTGATTGGCGCCCTGCAAAGCGGCGACAAGATCGAGATTCGCGGCTTCGGATCGTTTCGCATTCGCCAACGCAACCCCCGCATTGGCCGCAACCCCAAGACCGGCGCGCGTGTGGAAGTACCCGCCAAAAAGGTTCCTTACTTCAAGCCGTCGAAGGAGTTGCGCGACCTGGTGAATCCGGACGAGGCGGCGAAGACGGCGTAGTAACGCGCCGACATCCTCTGCTCCTGCCTTGTACTGAACCTGGCGCGTTGAGATTTCTGCAAATTCTACTCTTTCGCAAAAAACGCGAAAAGGAGCTTCTGTGCCCTCTTTTCGAGAGCGCGGTCCTTCACTTTTTCGTGCAGAAGAGCCACTGGCCGTTGAGTTCTTTGCCACGGATGCAGATGAAGGCCGTGCGGTGTCGCAAGACAGGGCCGTTCCAGTAACCTGTCTGCGGTTACCTCGGACCTTGAATATTACGCATCAACCTCTCCCACAACCACAGCGACAGAGGGATAATCGACATGCAATAGCATGATCAGCCCCGTTGATGGTGATTTCAGCCACGTCGCATGAGGCTGGAAGCGCCTTTATCGTAGAACTTGTTTGTTTGCAAAATTAGCGGCCGCGTAAACGCCTAAGAAACAATCACCAAAGCTTGAAGATTGAGCCGATTCTCCGTTTGGAAGAACGATTCCGCGGAAAGTTTCCGGGGGATCTCGCGGTCGGACCACTCCCAGATTGCGACGTTGCGCCTGCCTGGTAAAGGAACCTGCCTGTTGTTCTGCTGAATTTGCCCTGGAGTGAGCAATGCAAATCCTTGCCGGCGCTACCGCCAGGCGAGGAAATTCGGAATCGCGCTTGTTTCTATGGAAAGCCAAGTACAGGCACCGGTCGTTCTTGAACCGGCGACTTATCGATTTGGAGATTTTCGGCTTAAGTCCGACGGCACGCTGCTTTGCCGCGAGACCACAATTGAAATTCCAGCCGAAGAGCTGGCGCTCCTGCGTGCGCTGCTGGCTCGGCAGGGCGAAGTGGTTTCTGCGGGCGAGTTGAGCCGCGCCGTATCGGGCGAATCGCGCCCCTCTCGTCAACGGCTTACGGCATGTCTGGCATCGCTCAGGAAAATATTGCAGTCTGGGGTGCGCATCGAGAGCGTTTCCCGGCGTGGCTACCGCATTCAAGCTGTTTCGGAGCCGGAAGAAGATCCGTCGCCCCACTCCCTGACTCGACTCGCGATTCTGCCATTCTCCACCGGGTACGACGTTCCCGAATTCCTTGGTAAGACCGTGGCCGAACAAACGATGGAGCAACTGCGCAACGCGCGGCCCGCGATCGTGTCAGTCGCTGCGCGGGATTCAGTGAATACGCTAGCGCGGCGTGGGCTCCGCCCCGTGGAAATTGGCAAGCTGCTGCGGGCTGACCGGCTCCTCACAGGACAGGTTCTCGCCACGCCTGGCCGTTACCGGTTGCGGGCTGAGATCATTCGTGTTGCGGACGGCGTGCCCCTTTGGGTGGAGGATCTGATGATGGGGCGCGAACACGTAGCGGATCTGGCAGCCGAGTTGGCGAACCGCGTGACATCGCGACTCGGCGGAAGCATTTCCATCCAGGCCGAGGCCGCTCCCATCGTTCGCATCGAGACAACCAAATCGCAGCGCGAAGCGAACCACCTCTACCTGCACGCCCATCACGAATGGCCTAGCCTGGAACGATACCGCATGCAGGACGCCATGGCGCGGCTGCTGCGCGCAGTGGAACTGGACGCATCGCTGACGCCCGCTCGGGTGGACCTTGCGCAACTCACCATTTTGCAGTGCATCCACGGTTACCTGTCGCCAAGGATCGCAGCCGCAACCGTGCGCCGGGCGGCTGAGGGAATTCCGGAGCTCAATCAGCAGGCTGAGCGCCTGCTGCCCGCCTTGGGATGGATCGAATTTCACTACGACCGCGATGCGCGCTCGGCGCTTCGGCTGATGGCGCACACCGAGGGGCTGCCTTACGATCCCTCCAATGTGCGCGCCCACGCATGGTTTCTGAGCAGCAGGCACCGGTTTGGCGAGGCCATCGACCTGTTGAGCGCGTCGATCCAGTCAGATCCCTACTCGCCGTGGCTGCAGGCTGCCAGGGCGTGGTTGCTGCACCTGGCCGGAGAGCGGGACGCGAGCGTGGCGCAGATTGAAAAGGCGATCAACCTGGCTTTCGATTACGACAATTCGCTTTTCTTCGGAGCAATGATCCTGGGCTATAACAGAGAGACCGCGCGCGCCCTCGAAGTGGCGGAGGCGCTTGCGAATCGCTCCTCGCACTACGACCTGGCGACCTCGGCGCACGCCTATGCGCTGGCCTGCGCGGGACGCAAGGACGAGTCGTACAGCCTGCTCGAACGGCTGCAATGGCTAAGCCGCGAGCGTTTTGTGTTGAATACGCTCAACGCGGCAACGCATGTTGTGCTGGGCGAGAACGACGCGGCGATCGAAGAACTGCGCAATGCCAATGAGACGCGATGCCCCTGGTTCTTCCAGAGCCTCGCCGATCCGCGGCTGGATCCCCTCAAAAAGCTGCCCGCGTTCGCGGCGCTCGAGTCTGTCTGGGCGGCGATGGAAGCTGAGGCCAGCCATCCAGCGTAAAGCGCATCAGCCTTCGTAGCGACGGAGATCTCTGCGGCCCCACCCCGGCGACTGAAGCGTCGCGAGGGCAGGGCGCGTGTCAATCGCGGCAAGGATCATTGACCAAAGAGCGCCAGGCTGATCCCATCGCCCATGGCTTTGTACCCCGCGTCGCTCGGGTGCAGGTGGTCGCCCGAATCGTACGCCGGATTGAATTGGTTGGGATTTTGCGGGTCGCGCGTAATCTTGTCGAAGTCGACGACGCCGTCAAACGTGCCGCTGGTGCGAATCCAGTCGTTCACGGCTTCGCGCACCTGTTCGCCCTTGTCGGAGTAGTAGCCCGCTCCGCCATAGGGCGTGAGCGTGGCGCCGAAGATCTTCAGCCCGTGCTGGTGCGCCTGATCGGCAATCTGCTTGAGGCCCCACTCCAACTGCGACGCCGTAATCGCGTCCCACGGAACCTGCACGTGAGCCAGGCGGCCGATGTCGTTGATGCTCTCGAGGACGATGACGTAGCGAACTCCGCTCTGCGCAAGCACGTCGCGGTCGACGCGCGAGATCGCGCTCGGGCCGGCGCCTTCATTGAGGACACGGTTGCCGCCGATGCCTTCGTTGAGCACGGAGATGTGGGCGAACTTTGGATCCGCACTGAGGCGCGCGGCAAGCACATCGGGCCAGCGGCGATTGGCGTTGCGCGTGGAGTGCGCGCCGTCGGTGATCGAATCGCCGAGTGTAACAATGGCGCGGGATTGGGGTGTAGCAGCGACATCGACGCCGTCGAAGAAATACCACGAAGAGATCCGCTTGGCCTCGGACAGCTCAGCGGCGGAGGGCGCATGGCCGTCGGCGACGTAGTTGTCCTGGTCGGCGAAGGCGTGGTAGGTCTCGGCGCGCATGATCTGCGGCGGCAGATAGAAGCTGACCGCAAGGTCGGTGAGCGGCGCAACGCTGAGCGCGACAGGATCGGAGAAGACGGCGCCGCCGGGAGGAATGTTGACCGATGTTGCGCCGCCAAAGGTGACGGCATGGTCGCTGCCGGGCTGGATCGCTCCGCCGCCTGCGCTGAGCGCCACGTGGGCGTCGGCAATGGTGAGGGGATCGGTGCCGAACTCGTTGGTGAAACGCAGGCGAACCTGCTCGCCGCCTGCGGAGATGTGGACGATCTCGCGCATCGTCACACTGGAAAACAGCCGGTAAGAGAGGCCTTCAGCCTGCATGGGCGACGCCGCCCAGGTGCCCACCCACTGCGGATGCGGCGCGGACTGGGCAAGGGAAAAGGAAACTGCCGTGAAAAGAACGGCAACCAACGAAGTGATTCGCAAGTGATGCTTCGACATGTGCTCTCCTCGATGATTTCTTTTGTGCATCCCTGGCTGTGGCCGGCAGGCAAGGCCGACAAGCTAATTTTGCCTATCAAGCCGCGCGCCGTGGCATAGCCTTCGGCCGGTTGGCTTTCATGGCGTGACGCGGGTCAGTGCAACTCGATCTCGGCGGCGGGCGGCGTGTTCGCGCTCGA
>JAJYFA010000011.1 GCA_021790995.1 Acidobacteriota bacterium | reverse complement strand
CGTCGGCGGAGAGATGCTGCCCAGGGAAGCGCTCGAACAGCGCCAGGCCGACCGCATTCACGAGCTGGCGCGCCGCTTTCTCCTCATGGTCAAGGAAGCCCGCGCCCAGCGTAATGGCGAGTAGGCGATTCTACACAAAATGCTGCCACCCGTGGGGAACGAGCGGCTCAGGCCCTTGCGCGGTGATGAGCGCGGCCATCGGCCGGTCCTTGCACCGGCGCACGATGCGGCCAATTCGCGTGATGGGAACGCCGCCAATGCTTGGCGGCAGGCGCGCGGTTGACGGCGCGGTGAACAGCAGCTCGTAGTCCTCACCACCGTGGAGAGCCTGAGCCAGCGTTGCGCCGGTATGAATGGGCAACGCCGCGGCGTCTACTTCAGCGGCTACATGAGACTCCTCGCACATGTGAGCCAAATCGGTCGAAAGCCCGTCGCTCAGATCGATAGCTGCGGTAGCGATGCCGCGCCGCGCCAGCCACTCGCCCTCAGGAATACGCGGCTCGGGAGCCAGATGCGGCGCAAGCAGAGTCTGGAGCTTGCGGGGAATGCGGGGTGAGCCGGACTTTGCCCCGCGCGCCCTGGTCTCGGCTTCGGCCCATGCCGTAAGTCGATCCAATGCCGCCGCGGCCCCGCCCAGCGCGCCCGTGACGTAGAGCAGATCGCCGGTCCGCGCGCCCGAGCGCAGAAGTGCTTTCCCGCGCCGCACAGCGCCGGTGAGCACGATGTCGGCCACGGCGGTCGGCGATTCCGCCAGATCGCCTCCCGCCAAAGGCACTTTATGCACGCGGGCCAGCGCGAAAAAGCCATCGAGAAATCGCTCAAGCCAGCGATCTCCCCTGTTTTGGACGAGGCTTTTGGGAAGCCCGAGAGACAGAAACGCCGCGACCGGCCGCGCGCCCATGGCGGCGAGATCGCTCAAGCCACGCGCCAGGGTGCGATGCCCGATCGACTCCGGCGAATGCCAGGCGAGGCGGAAGTGCTGGCCGTCAATGGCGAGATCTGTCGTCACGGCAAGCTCTTCGCCGGCTCCGAGCCGCAGCAAGGCACAGTCGTCGCCGATGCCAAGGCGCAGACGGCCGGAGACAGACCGCCCGGCCCGCGCGCGAATCTGCTTCAGGAGGTCCAGTTCACCGAATATACCGCTGCCGGAGGGCATATTTTGAGAATAGGCCATGGAACCGCAGAGGGGACCGACGATCAGCCTTGCATCTTCGACGATTGCCAAAAGCCAACCCTCATACGGCATAAACTCTGGAATGCGCCATTGATCTCTGCGCCCCGCCGGCCCATGCCCCTGCCGCTCATCGACCCCGGTAAAGCGATCAGGATCAGTCAATGAACAGACTTTGGGCTGAGCCGTGGCTTGAATGGGCTTTCTGGTTCCGCGCCTTTATGCTGCCCGCTCGACGTGGTAGAAGAACGGCGGACCTTGCGTTTCGGCAAGCTTTTTAAGCGTGGTCAGAAAGGCTTTGGCGGCGTAGGAGAGCGTGGAGTGACGCCGAAAGGCGAGGCGCAGGACACGGCGCACCTCGAGACCATCAACCGGCACGCGGACCAGATCGCCGGTCTCAAGCTCGCGCGCCACGGTCAGGTGCGGCAGAAGCGCCACGCCGTTGCCCATGGCGACAAATCTCTTGATGGCTTCGATGGTGGGCAGCTCGATGCCCATGTGGAGCGGCGTGCGATGGCGCTGAAAGGCCTCAATCACCTTGCGGCGCAGCGGCGAGGCTACATTGTGGGCGATGAAGTTTTCTCGGCCCAGGTCGCGGATGGTGACGCGGCCGGCGCGTGCGAGCGGGTGCGCCGGACTGACGATGAAATCCAGACTGTCGCCGTAGACAGCGATGGTGCGGATCTGCGCCGGATCGGGACGGAAAGAGATGACGCCCAGTTCGAAGCTGCGCCGGGCGAGTTCCTCCGGAATGTGCGATGCCAACATGCGCTGCACGGTGACGTCGATGTGCGGGTACTCCCGGCGAAAGTCGTCGATGGCCGGCAGGAGGTACATGCATGTGTACTCGTTTGCCGCGAGTTGAAGATGGCCGCGCTCCAGGCTCTTGAGCTCATCGAGTGCGCTGGAGGCCTCGCGGCGCAGAGCCAGCAGGCGCAAGGCGTAATCACGCAGGAGCTCGCCGGCAGCCGTCAGCGAACCGTCGCGCGCGGTGCGGTCGAAGAGCGTTTCGCCGACCGACTCTTCCAGCTTGCGAATCACCTGGCTGACGGCAGGCTGCGTGCGATGCAGCCGGATGGCGGCGCGCGAAAAGCTGTGCTCCTCAGCCACGGCAAGGAAGGTCTCGAGCTGGCTCAACTCCATGTCATTGCTCCGGAATGCAGGGAACAGGATTTGAGGATCGGAGCCCTTGGCGCGGCCCAGTCATACCGCCCCCTGAAACCTGACTCCCGCCCTTATAAACATTATTAATACTACATCAAAGAATTATAACTTTGCCTTATGTCGATAGATCGGTGATAATAAAAGCCAAGGAGGAGGTCGCTTTCCCCGGCAGGCACAACTATGAATTCAAATCACCTGTCTTTCTTCGACACCACCTTACGCGACGGCGAGCAGTCTCCCGGTTGCAGCATGACCACGCAGGAGAAGCTCACCATGGCTCACGCCCTTGAGGATCTGGGCGTGGACATCATCGAAGCCGGCTTTGCCATGGCTTCGGAGGGCGATTTTGCGGCCATCGCAACGATCACGCAGGCCATTCGCAAGCCGCGCATAGCGTCGCTTGCCCGCGCCAAGTCTGAAGACATTGAGATGGCGGCGCGCGCGCTGAAGTTTGCCGACCGCGCGCGCATTCACGTCTTTCTGGCGTCGAGCGATCTGCACCTCGAATACAAATTGAAGATCGAGCGCGCTGAGGCGCTGGATCTGTGCGGTGAGTCAGTGCGCCTGGCGCGCTCGCTGTGCGACGATGTGGAGTTTTCACCGGAGGATGCAACCCGCTCCGACCGCGAATTTCTGGTGGAGATGGTGCGCATTGCGGTCGAGGCCGGCGCAACGACGATCAACATGCCGGACACTGTGGGCTACACCACTCCCGAAGAGTACGGCGCGATGTTCCGCGAGGTGCGCCAGCGCATTCCCGCGATCGACGAAAAGGGCGTGATTCTCTCCTCGCACTGCCACGACGATCTGGGGTTGGCGGTTGCCAACTCGCTGGCGGCCGTCGAAGCCGGCGCGCGCCAGGTGGAGTGCACCATCAACGGCATCGGCGAGCGGGCGGGCAACGCGGCGCTTGAAGAGATTGCCGCGGCGCTTTATGTGCGCGCCGACCGTTACGGCATCACCAACAACATCAAGCTCGACCAGCTTTATCCAACCAGCGAGGTATTGGGCAATCTGATCACCTTCCGCCCCTCGCCCAACAAGGCCGTGGTGGGAACCAACGCATTTGCCCACGAGTCGGGCATCCACCAGCACGGGGTGCTGGCAAATCCGCTTTGCTACGAGATCATGACGCCGCAACTCGTCGGCGTAACCAAGACGCATCTGGTGCTGGGCAAGCACTCGGGCCGCGCGGCATTAAGGCACCGGCTGGAGCAGCTCGGATTCACGGTCTCGCGCGAGGAGTTGCAGCATGTGTACTACCGGTTTGTGGCGCTGGCCGACCGCAAGAAGAGCATCTACGACCAGGATCTGGTCGGTCTTCTTCCCGACCACATTCGTGAGCGGCGCTGCGAGCCGGTGAGTGAACTGGACTGAGAAAAGCAGGGACTAGGGATTAGGGGCTACGGCAGGCTGTTTGCAGATCTCTTCCCCCGTTTCTAACCTCTAACCACTGACCACTGACCACTAAAAAGAGAACGGACGAATGAAGCTAAATATTCTTGTCACTGCCGGTGACGGCATCGGCCCTGAAGTGACTAACGAGGCGGTTTCCGTACTGAAGGAAATTGCGGCGCTCGGCGGGCACGATTTTGCATTTATGGAAAAGCGCATTGGCGGCGTGGCCATTGTGCAGGACGGCACGCCACTGCCCGATGGCACGCTCGATGCGGCGCTGGCGTCGGATGCGGTTCTGCTGGGCGCGGTGGGCGGCAACGAATTCAACTCGCTCCCGCCCTCGAAGCGGCCCGAGGCGGGACTGCTGAGGATTCGCGCGGAGCTGGGTGGATTTGCCAACCTGCGGCCCGCGTTTGCGTTCAAAGAGCTGGCGATCAACAGCCCGTTGCGCGCGGAGATTATTGACGGCGCCGATATTCTCTTTGTGCGCGAACTGCTGGGGGGCCTTTACTTCGGCCAGCCACGCGCGTGGGACCGTGAGAGCGGCGAGTCGTGGAACACGATGCGATACACGCGCAGTGAAGTGGCGCGCGTGGCGCGCATCGCCTTCCAACTGGCGCAAAAGCGCCGCAGGAAACTGACGAGCGTGGATAAGGCCAACGTGCTGGAGGTTTCGCAGTTGTGGCGGGCCACGGTGAACGAGGTTGCGGCGGAGTTTCCCGATGTGACGGTCGAGCACCAGTATGTGGACGCGATGGCCATGCACCTGATGAATCGCCCGCGCGACTTCGACGTGGTGGTCACGGAGAACCTCTTCGGCGACATTCTGAGCGACGAGTCGGGCGTGATTACTGGCTCGCTCGGCATGCTGCCTTCGGCGACCATCGGCGGCAAAGTCAACTTGTTTGAACCGGTACACGGCTCGGCGCCGGACATCGCGGGCAAGGGATTGGCGAATCCGCTGGGCGCGATTCTGACCGGAGCGCTGATCCTGCGCCACTCGGGCGGGCTCGAAACCGAGGCAGCGGCCATCGAGTCGGCTGTGCGCAAGGTGCTGAAGCAGGGATTCCGCACACCCGATCTTGTGCGCGGCCAGACGGAGGGAATCACGGCGCTCTCGACGAAAGAGATGGGCGCGAAGGTGCGGGAGACGGTGAAAGAGCAGCTATCGGCTGTTGGTTCTTAGCTGACCGCTCATCGTGCTGAAACAGGCAACAGGGCCGGGTACAGAATTGACCTCGACTCGCGAATGAGCGCCAGAGCCGTGAATTTGCAACACCGCGCCAACAGCGAATCGCAAAGAACCGCTTTTAGGAGCTGTATCAATGGGTGAACCGAAGACATTATTTGAAAAGGTCTGGGGGCAGCATGTAGTGGTTGAGCCGAAAGGCGAGCCGACGCTGCTCTACATCGACCTGCAACTTGTTCACGAGGTCACATCGCCGCAGGCATTTGAAGGGCTGCGGCTGGCCGGGCGCAAGGTGCGCCGGCCGGATCGCACGGTGGCCACGGTGGATCACAACGTGCCCACGACGAAAGAGGGGCGGCTGCATATCGTCGATCAGATTGCCGCCACGCAGATTGCCACGCTGCGCAAGAACTGCGCCGATTTTGGCGTCGAGCTCTACGACGTGGACTCGCCCAACCAGGGCGTGGTGCACGTGGTGGGGCCGGAGTTGGGACTGACCAAGCCGGGCATGACAATTGTCTGCGGCGACTCGCACACCTCGACGCATGGCGCCTTCGGGGCACTGGCCTTCGGCATCGGCACCAGCGAAGTGGAGCACGTGTTGGCGACGCAGACGCTGCCGCAATCGAAGCCCAAAACCTTTCGCATCTCGGTGGAGGGCAAGCTGCCGCTCGGCGTCACTGCCAAGGACATTATTCTCGCCATCATCGGCAAAATCGGCACGGACGGCGCCACGGGCTGCGTGATTGAGTACGCCGGCTCGGCCATCCGCTCTCTCTCGATGGAAGGCCGGATGACTGTCTGCAACATGAGCATCGAGGCCGGCGCGCGCGCGGGCATGATTGCGCCGGACGAGACGACGTTCGCGTATTTGGAAGGCCGACGCTTTAGTCCAAAGGGTGAAGCCTGGAAGGCCGCCGTTGCCGAATGGAGCAAGCTGCCTTCGGATCCGGGCGCGAAGTTCGACCGCGAATTGACAATCGATGCGGCGACTCTGGTTCCCTACGTGAGTTGGGGGACAAGCCCCGGCATGGTCGCGCCCGTCACCGACACGGTGCCCAATCCGGCGGCGGCAGAAACGGAGATCGAGCGCAAGGGATTCGAGCGCGCCCTCGAATACATGGGGATCGAGCCCGGAACTCCGCTGGAGGCGATCCCGATCGATCGCGTCTTCATCGGATCGTGTACGAACGGGCGTATCGAAGATCTTCGCGCAGCGGCGCGCATCGCGCGCGGCCACAAGGTTTCCACACGTGTGCACGCCATGGTCGTTCCCGGCTCGCAGCAGGTGAAGGCGCAGGCAGAGGCCGAGGGGCTGGATCACGTATTTCGCGTCGCGGGATTTGAATGGCGCGAGCCGGGCTGCTCGATGTGCCTGGGCATGAATCCCGACATTCTTGCTCCGGGCGAACGCTGCGCTTCGACGAGCAACCGCAACTTCGAGGGCCGCCAGGGCCGCGGTGGACGCACGCATCTGGTCTCGCCGGAGATGGCCGCGGCAGCCGCGATCACAGGGCATTTTGTCGATATCCGCAAGTGGGAGGTGAAAGGCTAATGGAACCGTTTCGTACTTTAACCTCGCTGGCGGCGCCGCTTGATCGCGCCAACGTGGATACCGACCAGATCATTCCCAAGCAGTTCTTGAAGCGCATCGAGCGCACAGGGTATGGCGATTTTCTGTTCTTCGACTGGCGGCAGACCCCCGACGGCAAGCCCGTCGCCGAGTTTGTCCTCAACGAGCCGCGATACAAGGAAGCAAAGATCCTGATTGCCGGCAAGAACTTCGGCTGCGGATCGAGCCGCGAACACGCGGCATGGGCGCTGAGCGATTTCGGTTTTCGCGTCGTGATCGCGCCGACCTTCGCGGATATTTTCTTCTCGAACGCGGGAAAGAACGGAATCGTTCTGGCTCGGCTGAGCGATGCTGAGGTCGACGCGCTGCTTAAAAATGCGCAGACGATCGCAAACTACCAGTTGACGGTGTCGCTCGAAGCGCAGACGGTCACGGACGGCCGCGGATTCAGCGCGACGTTCGAGATCGATCCCTTCCGCAAGTTCTGTCTGCTCGAAGGGTTCGACGACATCGGATTGACACTGCGCCACGCCGCGGAGCTGGACACGTATGAAAAGCAGCACGATACGGCGGAGTGGCTGAAGGCGAAGTGAAGCGAATACACAGTTCAGCTGGCGACAGCGGAAAAGGAGCAGCACATGACAGGCAAAGCACAAGCACGCGCAAAGACGGTGGAAGCGAAGGCCATTGCAACGGAAGAAATAGAAGCGAGCGAACGTGCTCACCTCACCACACCCACGCGGCTGACGGGTGCGGAGATTCTGTGGGCCACGCTGGTAGGCGAGGGCGTCCAGGAGGTCTTCGGTTATCCGGGCGGGGCCATTCTTCCCGTCTACGATGCGTTGCGCAAGTTTCCCATCCGCCACGTGCTGGTGCGCCACGAGCAGGGGGCGGCGCACATGGCCGACGGCTACGCGCGCGCCTCGGGTAACGTGGGTGTAGCGATGGCAACGAGCGGTCCCGGCGCGACAAATCTTGTCACCGGCATCGCCACGGCGATGCTCGATTCGGTCCCGATGGTGTGCATCACCGGCAACGTGTCGAGCAAGGTGCTCGGCACCGACGCGTTCCAGGAGATCGACATTACAGGCATCACGCTGCCGGTAACCAAGCACAATTTTCTGGTGACCAAAGCCGAGGATGTGGCGAGCGCGCTGCGCCAGGCGTTCCAGATCGCACGCTCCGGGCGGCCGGGCCCCGTACTGGTGGACATCACCAAAGACGCGCAGCAGGCCACGGCGGAATTCAATTTTGAAGCTGCCAAGCCGCGGTCCTATCGTCCGCATCCCATGCTGAGGGTGGAAGAGTCGGGGCTGGCAGAGGCCGCTGAACTGATTCGCAACGCCAAGCGGCCCGTGATTCTGGCAGGTCACGGCGTGATGGAGTCCGGCGCGATGGAGCAGGTTCGCACTCTTGCCGAGCGGGCGCAGATTCCCGTGGGCCTTACGCTGCTCGGCATCGGCGGTTTTCCGGCGACGCACCCACTGTGTCTCGGCATGATGGGCATGCACGGAGAGTCGTGGGTGAATCACGCGATTCAGGAGGCCGATCTGCTGATCGCCTGCGGCATGCGCTTCGACGATCGCGTGACGGGCACGCTCTCAAGCTATGCCACAAAGGCAAAGAAGATTCATATCGAAGTGGATCCGGCGGAGATCAACAAAAACGTGAAGGTTGATGTGGCACTGGTGGGCGATCTGCGCGAAGTGCTGGAAGAACTGCTGCCGCGGGTTTCGGCGCGCGACGGTTCGGCGTGGCTCAAGACCATCGAGGCCAGCAAGGGCGCGGTAGCGGTGCGCGACATCAAGAATCTGCCCGACTCCGGGCATCTCTATGCGGCGCATGTGATGCACGACCTGTGGCGGCTGACAGGCGGCAATGCCATTATCGTCACCGATGTGGGCCAGCACCAGATGTGGGAGGCGCAGTACTTCCATCATGACCTGCCGCGCACGCTCATCACTTCGGGCGGATTGGGGACGATGGGTTTCGGGCTGCCGGCGGCCATCGGCGCCAAATTTGCCTGCCCCGATAAGGAAGTCTGGTTGATCGCCGGCGACGGCGGGTTCCAGATGACGCAATCCGAACTGGCGACAATTGTGCAGGAAAAGATCAAGATCAATATCGCGATCATCAACAACGGCTATCTGGGCATGGTGCGTCAGTGGCAGGAGTTCTTCTACGAGCGCAACTATGAGGCCACGCCGCTGGTCAGCCCCGACTTTGTAAAGCTGGCCGACGCGCACGGCATTCCCGGACGCGCGGTGCGCAAGCGGTCCGAAGTGGAGGCTGCGGTCGGCGAGGCGCGCAGCAATCCGGGCCCGTTCCTGCTGAACTTTATGGTGGAAAAGGAAGATGCGGTGTACCCGATGATTCCGGCGGGCAGTGCACTCCACGAGATGATTCGCCGTCCCGAGCGCGATCCGCTGGAAGAGCTGGCAGGCGATATGTAAACAGGGATCAGGGATCAGGTTTCAGGGATCAGAACGCAACGCCGCCAGCTTGCACCGATGAAGCCCTGACCTCTGGAACCTGTTCCCTAACCCCTAGAAAGGCATTTATGTTGCATACATTTGTTTCATACGTTGAAGACAGGCCCGGCGTACTGACGCGCGTTGCGTCGCTGTTCCGCCGATTGAACATCAACATCATTTCGCTGACGGTGGGCCGAAGCGAGCGCGAGGGGCTTTCCCGCATGACGATTGTGGCCGAGGCTTCAAGCGAGGCGGGGCACCGCATCCGCGCCAGTTTGTTCAAGCTCGAGAATGTCGTCGATGTGGACGACATTGCGCAGGCGCCTGCGGTCACGCGCGAGCTGGCGCTCATCAAGGTGGCTGCGACTCCGCAGAATCGCGCGCAGATCTTCGACCTGGTCGAGGTCTTCCGCGCGCGTATTGTCGATCTCACCACAGAGTCGCTGATGATCGAGATGACGGGCGTAGAAAGCAAAATCGAAGGGCTGATCGAGATCCTGCGCGAAGACGAGAGCCGGATTCTCGAGATCTGCCGCAGCGGCAAGATGACGATGCGCCGCGGCCATCATGTGAGCAGCGTCTTGAAGGCGATGGGCAAAGGCGCCGAGGAAGCCGCCGAAGAGGCGGAGGAATCCGTCAGCGAAAGCGAGACTGCCTAAGCCTCAGGCTGCATGAGTGCACACGATCAGGATTGCGCATCTCAGGGCTCCAGCAGGCTGTTGGTGGCCTGAGTCGGAAGTTCGCATCACCATTGTCATTCTGAGCGGAGTTTGGCCGTTCTTTGGTCAAACGTAGTCGAAGGATCTGCGTTGTTCTTCAACGAATCTCTGACTCACCGCACTAGCGCAAGTTTACGGCCGGACGATTGGCTGCTCAAGAAATTGAAATCGAATCCAACAAAGGAAAAGCGGAAAACATCATGGCAAAGACGTATTACGATCACGATGCCGACCTTAGCCTGATTCAGGCGAAGAAGGTGGCGATCATTGGCTACGGATCACAGGGCCACGCGCACGCGCTCAATCTCAAGGACTCGGGCGTCGAGGTGAAGGTGGGCCTGGCGGCGAATTCGAAATCCATCGCCAAGGCACAGAAGGCGGGCCTTGAAGTCACCACCGTCCCCGAAGCGGTGAAGTGGGCCGATGTGGTGATGGTTCTGGTTCCCGACCAGACCGCGGCCAAACTGTATGCGGACGAGATCGGTCCGAACATCAAGCCGGGCGCGCTGCTCATGTTTGCGCACGGCTTCAACATTCATTTCAAGACCATCGTGCCGGCTGCGGGAATCGACGTGGGCATGGCAGCGCCCAAGGCGCCGGGCCATCGCGTGCGCGAGGTATTCACCGAGGGCGGGGGCGTACCGGGACTGATCGCGGTCCATCAGGACGCGACAGGGCACGCGCATGCTCTGAGCCTCAGCTACCTCAAGGGGATCGGCTGCACACGCGCCGGAGTGTTGGAGACGACATTCAAGGAAGAGACCGAGACGGATCTCTTCGGCGAGCAGGCGGTGCTGTGCGGCGGCGTGAGCGCGCTCATCAAGGCGGGCTACGAGACGCTGGTCGAGGCCGGCTACCAGCCAGAGAGCGCCTACTTCGAGGTGCTGCACGAGCTGAAGCTGATCGTCGACCTGATCTACCGCGGCGGTCTCGCCTACATGCGTTACTCGATCAGCGACACCGCAGAGTATGGTGACTACGTTTCGGGTCCGCGCGTGATTGGCGCCGAGAGCAAGAAGGCCATGAAGCAGATCCTGACCGAGATCCAGGACGGAACGTTTGCGAAGACGTTCCTTGCCGACCAGAACTCGGGCAGAAAGGAATTCCTCGCCTTCCGCGAAGCCGAAGCCAAACACCCGGTCGAGGTCGTGGGCAAGAAACTGCGCGCGCAGATGCCGTTTCTCGATCCGGTGACGGTGGAGGAAGTGGCGAAGACACGGTAAGGCTTTTCTTGAAATGAAAAGCGGCCCTGTGGAGGAGACTCTGCAGGGCCGTTGTGTTTCTTGAGGGATCTCCGCGGTAAAGACTGAACTTCCGATCAATACGGCGATCGGTTCATCATCGGCTGCAAGCGCCTTCAGCAGGCGTCCTTATGGTTTGACGTCGCTCAGCGAGGGCGGCGCATCGTCGGGAGCTGCGCCCCACGCCGTATTCGGTTTTGCGCTCAGGACAAAATGCAGAGCGCCGCCGGCGGCGATGTCGTGGAAGGAGATCCAGTTTTTGCGCTGGGGGCGGCCGTTGAGCGTTGCGCTCTGGATGTACGGGGCATCGGGAACTGCGCCGGAGGCGTCGATTGTGAAGGTTTTGCCAGCGTAGGGCGCGCGGAGATGAATGACGACCCTGGAGAACACAGGTCCCGAGATCTCGTAGGCGAGGCTGGCGGGATCGATGCTGTAGATGCCCATCATGCCGAGCACGGCCCATGAGGACATCTCTCCGCAATCGTCATTGCCGGGGATGCCGTCGGGGTCGGCGGTGTAGTTTTCCTTGAGCACGCGGTGGACCACGCGCTGCGTCTCCCAGGGGCGGCCGGAAAAGTTGAACTCGAAGGGCGCTTCGAGATCGGTTTCGTTGTAGGGGTTGTAGTACTGGCCGTACCAGCCGGGGAATCGATAGTTGAAGAACTTGGTGAGCCTCTGATTGAAGAGATCGACGCCGACGGCGTGAACCAGCCAGGCCATGTCCCAGGGCGCCATCCACTGATAATGCCAGCCGGAGCCTTCGATGAAGCCGTGCCCATTCTGGGCGGGGTCAAAGAAGGTGGACCAGGCGCCGTCGGCGTTGCGGGGATGAAAGAGGCGGTCGTCGGCATTGAAGACATTGCGCTCGTAGAGGGCGCGGTCGTAGAGCATCTTCGCGTCATCGGTCTTTCCCAGCGCCAGCGCGAGGCGGTAAAGCGAGGCGTAGGCGATGCCGTCTTCCTGCAACTGGGAGACGGCGCCGTAGCTGACTTTGTCGTCGGGCGCGTAGTGCAGCTTGTTGATCCAGTCGATGCCGTCTTCGCCCTTGTAGGGATGGCCGGGGGGCGGAGCCTCGGTGGCGTCCTTGAGCATGCCCTCCCAGGCGGCGTTGATGTCGAAGCCGTGCAGGCCGTCGAGCCATGCGGTGGCCAGAACCACGGAGAGCGGACTGCCGGCCATGATGTTGGTGTAGAGGTTCATCTGCGGCCAGCGGTCGATCCATCCGCCCTGGCGGTACATGAGCACGATCGACTGCGCGATGTCTTCCATGCGGCGCGGTTCGATCATGGCGACGAGCGGCATCTGGCTGCGATAGATGTCCCAGCCGGAGTAATTGGCGTAGACGGCATGGCCTTTTTCGATCCGGTGGACCTGGCCGTCGAAGCCTAGGTAGCGTCCGTCGGCATCGCTGAAGAGGCTGGGCATCAGCAGGCTGTGATAGAGCGCGGTGTAGAAGACGGCGCGCTGGGCGGCGCTGCCGCCGGAGACCTCGATCGCGCTGAGTTCGCGGTTCCATGCGGCGAGGGCCTGGCGGCGGATGGCCGCAAAGTCCTTGCCTGCGGACTCTGCCTCGATGTTTCTTTCGGCGCCGTCGAGATCGACGTAGGAGATGCCGATGTTTGCGGTGATGGTTTGCGGATGCGCGGCTGCGGGCCACGAGGCGTAGGCGCCGATCCCAGGATAGCGGGCGCTCTGCGTGGCACTGCGGTTGCCGGGGTCAAGCGAATCGGGGCCCTTGCCCGCCGGGTCACTCCAGACTCCGAACTGGGTGAACGGCCGGCTGAACCGGATGACGAAGTAGACCCTGTAGCTCTGGCGATTGCCGCAGAAGGCGCGGTTTTCGACGTAGCCCTCCATGGCGCGGTCGCCCACAATCCGGACGGTGGCGCCGGTGGTGTTGTTCAGAGTGTGGCTGACGGGCGCGACAAAGTTGGCCCGCGCGCCTGCGGGGAAGGTGAACTGCGCGATGCCGGTTCTCTCGGTTGCGCTCAACTGGGCGTCGATGTTCCAGGCGAGGAGATTGACGCGGTAGTAGCCGGGCGCGGCGCTCTCGTCCTGATGCGAGTAGGCTGAGCGGATATCGTAGGAGCGGGAATGCACCGGGCCGGTGGTGGCGGTGAAGAACACCTCGCCCTCGTTGGCGCAGCCGGGGCCGCTCATGTGGGTCATGCTGAAGCCGTGAATATCGGTCTGCGCGTAGTGATAGCCGTAGCCGCGGTCTTCTGTTTCCGGGCTGAGCTGCACCATGCCGAAGGGCATGGCGGCGCCGGGGTAGAGATTGATGCCGCCGCCGGGCCCCGCGCCGGTGCCGATGAGCGGGTTAACGCCGGCGGCGGGACCAGCGGCCTGCGCGGATTGCGCAGGAAGGCAGGGAAGGCAAGCTAGCAAAAGGCCTGAAACTGCCACAGCAAGCGTGGAATATGCGGTGAGACCGGAATCTCGCATGGAAGGTTCTGCGCCTCGAATGACGGTGAAGTTTACCCCGGATCATGATAAACGCAGCGCGGGGAGGGATGAGTTTGCGCGCAAGAAGAATGCCGGCAGAGGCTGCAAGGCATGAGAGCCTCACCGGCGGGGGACGCGGAGGGAGAAGGCACAGCAGCGGCCCGGTGCAGCCCTCTCCCTGTAAAATCATCCTGAATCCTCGCTCAAACCTGCAGTGGAGGCAACTTGCTTTACTGGCTTCTCTACGAAAAGCTGTTTCCGTTTTTTCATCCGTTCCGGATCTTCCGCTACCTGACGTTTCGCACGGCGTTTGCTTCGCTGACGGCGCTGCTGATTGCGCTCTTCATCGGGCCGTGGGTGATTCAGAAATTGAGAGAGTTCCAGATCGGCCAGTACGTGCGCGAGGACGGGCCGCAATCGCACCTGAAGAAGACAGGCACGCCGACGATGGGCGGAGTGCTCATCGCGATTGCCATCCTGCTACCCACGGTGCTCTGGTCCGACCCGGCGAATCCGTTTGTGTGGATCACCGTCTTCTCGACGCTGGCCTACGGCGCCATCGGCTTTGCGGACGACTATACCAAGGTCGTCAAGCGGCGCAGCCTGGGACTGACGGCCCGGGCGAAGCTCGCGTGGCAGGGACTCGTGGGCCTGCTGGTGGCCTCGGCGCTGGTGCTGCTGGATCAGTTCAAGATGTTCTCGACGCGGCTTTCCGTGCCGTTCATCAAGAGCCTGCGGCCCGATCTGCTGTGGCACGGCTGGCCGAGCACGATTCCGCATCTGGGGCTACTGGCGTTTCTGCCTTTCGTGCTGTGGGTGATGCTGTGGCTGGTGGGCACGTCGAACGCGGTAAACCTGACGGACGGGTTAGACGGACTGGCCATTGGCTGCACAATCATCGCCGCCGGGGCGTTGGCGGTGCTGACCTATGTGAGCGGCCACGTGGTATTTGCCGACTATCTTGAGCTCGAACACATGCCGATGGCAGGCGAGCTGACCGTTTTCTGCGGATCGATGGTAGGCGCCTCGATCGGCTTTCTCTGGTACAACGCGCACCCGGCCGAGATTTTCATGGGCGACGTGGGATCGCTTGCACTGGGCGGGGCGATCGGCACGGTGGCGATCGTCATCCGGCAGGAACTGCTGCTCCCTTTTATCGGAGGCATCTTCATTCTCGAAGCGGTCTCGGTGATTCTGCAGGTGGGCAGCTACAAGCTGCGCAAGAAGCGGATCTTCAAGATGGCGCCTCTGCACCACCACTTCGAGCAATTAGGGTGGAGCGAATCCAAGGTGATCGCGCGTTTCTGGATCGGCGCGCTGGTGTTTGCATTGTTTGCACTCACCACGCTGAAATTGCGCTGAAGACGCGGCACGGCAGGCCACGGGCGATGCACAATACAATAGTCACGGCAGTCTGGCCGAGGCGAAAGTTGCACGCGCCACGAAAGGCATGCCTCGGGGGCTAAAGCCCCGCTATTTGGGTGGCGCTACCGGCACGGCCAAAGCCGCGCCCTTTTAAAACGGACTGACGGCACTGGCTGCCGGGGACAACGTGGAAATGATGGAGTTGAAGGGCAAGAAGGTTTTGGTGGTGGGTCTGGGAAAATCCGGGCTGGCGGCGGCGGTGTTTTTGCGCCGGCAGGGCGCACAGGTGACGGTCTCCGACATCCGGTCGGCGGAGTCACTGGCCAAGGAAATTCCGGCCCTGCTCGAAGAGGGCATTATGGTGGAAGCCGGCGGGCACGGCCTGTTGACCTTCCGCCGCCAGGATCTGATCGTCGTAAGCCCCGGTGTACCGCTGGAGACGCCCGAACTGGTGCAGGCGCGTAACTTTGGCCGCCCGGTCATTGGCGAGATTGAGCTGGCAGCGCGTTTCCTGAAAGGCAAGATCCTGGCGATCACCGGCTCGAACGGCAAGACTACGACGACGGCGCTCGCCGGCGAGATTCTGAAGACGGCGGGGCTGCCTACGCTGGTGGCGGGAAACATCGGCGTTCCGGTAGTGGAGCTGATTGAGAAAAGCACTGACGAGACCTGGTCGGTGCTGGAGGTTTCGAGCTTCCAGTTGGAGAGCACGGAGCAGTTCCGGCCGAAGATTGCGGTCATTTTGAACATTACGCCGGACCATCTGGACCGGCACGGAACCTTCGAGAACTACGCGCTGGCGAAGGAGCACATTCTTGCCGCGCAGGATGCGAGCGACTTTGCGGTGCTGAACGCCGACAATCCGCGGACGGCTGGGGCCGCGGCACATTCGCATGCGCCAGTCTTCTGGTTTTCGGCCAGGCACCCGGTTACGCGAGGCGCGTGGGTGGAGGGCGGCAGCGTGGTCTATCGCGCGGCGCCGGAGGCCGCGGCCGAAGTCATTCTGCCGCTTGCAAAGATCTCTCTCAAGGGCGGACACAACGTGGAGAACGTGCTTGCGGCGGCCTGCGCGGCGCGGCTGGCCGGCGTTGAGCCCGCCAAGATTGCCCGCGCCATCGAGAGCTTTAAGGCCGTCGAGCATCGTCTGGAGTACGTTGCCACGATCAACGGCGTGGAGTACTACAACGATTCAAAGGCCACGAACGTGGACGCGACAGAGAAGGCCGTGGCCGCGTTTGGCGGCGGCATTCACCTGATTCTGGGCGGCAAGGACAAGGGCGCGCCGTACACGCCGCTCGTGCCGCTGGTGCGCGAGCGGGTGCGCGCCATTTACACCATCGGCGCGGCGGCGGCCAAGATCGAGTCGCAATTGCACGGCGTGGTTCCCATCCACTCCTGCCAGACGCTGGCCAAAGCGGTGGAAGCGGCGGCCAGTGCGGCGCGGCCCGGCGAGGTGGTGGTGCTGGCGCCGGCCTGCTCCAGCTTCGACCAGTTTGAAAGTTACGAGCAGCGCGGGAGCTTCTTCAAGCAACTGGTGCTGGAGCAGCGCGACTGGAAAGCGCGAAACGCGTAGGACCTTATGGCGAAACTCGTCGGAGTGGACAAGTGGTTGTTTTTCACGACCATGGTGCTGGTCGTCGCGGGCCTGGTCATGGTCTTCTCCGCCTCGGCGGTGGTCGATCAGGAGAAGTACCACTCGGCGTACACGTTCATTGTGACGCAGGCCATCTGGGCCGCGGTGGGAGTGCTGGCGCTCGTGGTGCTGATGCACGTTCACATCAGCTACTACAACTCGCCGCGTTTCATCTATCTGGCTTTGTGCAGCACCGTGGTGCTGCTGGTGCTGGTGTTTCTGATGCCGGGCTCGCACCACACGCACCGCTGGATCCGCTTCGGCAATTTCTTCACCTTTCAGCCTTCGGAGATTGCCAAGCCGGTGATGGTATTTTTCCTGGCGTGGTTTCTGCACACGCGGCTCGGCCAGATTCACGACTGGAAGCATACGCTGCTGCCGGCGGCGCTGATTCCGCTGCTCTTTATCGTACTTGTGGTGACGCAGCCCGACCTGGGCACGGCGATGGTGCTGGCCGGTGTCGCCGCCATGATGCTTGTGCTGGCCGGGATGGAGTGGAAAATTCTGCTGGGCGCCTTCTGCGCGGCCCTGCCACCGCTGGCGCTGCTCCTGCTGGTGCCATGGCGGTTCGCGCGGCTGCTGGCGTTTATGCATCCCAACTGCGACTCGCGCACGGCGGCCAGTGCGGCCAGCTATCACGTCTGCCAGTCGCTGATTGCCGTGGGCACCGGCGGATTGACGGGCCGCGGCTACATGGAGGGAATGCAAAAGCTGTTCTATCTGCCCGAGGCCGCGACGGACTTCATCTTCGCCAACATCGCCGAGGAACTGGGCTTCACCGGCGCCATGTTTATCACCTTGCTGTTTGTTCTCTTTGCCGTACGCGGACTGCGCACCGCTTTCCGCTGCACCGATCCGTTTGCGCGGCTGGTAGCCTTCGGGATCACAATCACGATTGTGCTGCAGGCGTTCTTCAATATCAGCGTGGTATTGTCGCTGGTGCCAACCAAAGGCATTCCCCTGCCGCTGATCTCGCACGGAGGAACGTCGCTGGCCTGCACGCTGGCGTCGATTGGGATTTTATTGAATATCTCGCGGCAGGCGGAGTAAGAAAAGCAGGGACTAGGGACTAGGCAATAGGGATGAAGGGAACAGGGGGCAGCGACCACGGAATTCCGGGAGTGAACTGTCTGCTGTCTGCTGACCACTGTGAACGACGAACTGTGAATTCTGAACTGAAAGTTCTCATCGCCGGCGGCGGCACGGGCGGGCACATCATCCCGGCCATCGCCGTAGCGCGCGCGCTGGTTGAGCGCTACGGCGCCGAGGTTTTGATGGTGGGCACAGCGCGGGGGCTGGAGTCGCGACTGGTGCCCGAGGCCGGCTTTCCGCTGCGCCTGATTGAAGTGGGTCCGCTCAAGAGCGTCTCGCTGGCCACCAGATTGCGCACGCTCTCGCGGCTGCCGGCGAGCATCAGCGACTGCCGGAGCATTCTGCGCGAGTTCCGGCCGGGCGCGGTGCTGGGCGTGGGCGGCTACGCCTCGGGTCCGGCCACGATTGCCGCGCTGTGGCTGAAGATCCCCACAATGGTCTACGAGCCGAACGCCATGCCGGGATTCGCTAACCGCATCGTCGGCCGTCGGGTCGCGCGCGCGGCGATTAACTTTCCTGCGGCAGCGCACTGGTTTCGCAACGCCGAGATCACGGGAGTTCCGGTGCGGCCGGAGTTCTTCTCGCTACCCGCTCCCGAGGGGCCGCCGCATCTGCTGGTCTTTGGAGGATCATTGGGGGCGCGGCTCTTCAACACGCATCTGCCCAGACTGATGCCGGCGCTCTTGTGCGCAGTGCCGGGACTCACGGTCTTGCACCAGTGCGGCGAGCATCACCTGGACGTAACGATCGAGGCCTACCGGGCGAGCGGCGCTGATCCCGCGTGCTGGCAGGTGCGCCCGTTCCTCAGCGACATGGCCGCCGAGTTCGCGCGGGCGCATCTGATTCTTTCGCGCAGCGGCGCCACCACTGTGGCCGAGGAGGCAGCCGCAGGCAAGCCCGCGCTGCTGGTTCCCTTTGCCGCCGCTACCGACGACCACCAGCGCCGCAATGCGCAGGCGATGGTCGAAGCCGGAGCGGCCACGATGATCGAGGAGCGGGAAATGGAAATCCCCGATCGGCTGCTGGCCGCGCTTACTGGTTTATTGAGCGATCCGGCGCGGCTGGAGGCCATGTCGGCAGCGGCGCGCACCCAGGCCCATCCGGGAGCGGCAGAACGGATTGCGGATCAGTTGGCGGAGTTGGCAAAGAAACAGCGAAGCAGCGGGTTAGCGGGTTAGCTCGCATTGCGGCCGGTGGACGGCACGCTTGCTTTCAGTCTTCTTGTTCCCTGCCCTGTACGCAGAAAGCCCGCCTGCCGAAGCAAGCGGGCTTTCGAGTTTCTGGCAATCAGCCGAAGATTACCGGCGTCCACCACCGCCACCGTGGAAGCCACCGCCTCCTCCTCCATGGAAGCCACCGCCGCCATGAAAGCCACCGCCACCGCCGTGGAAGCCACCACCCCCACCGTGGAAGCCACCGCCACCGCCATGGAAACCACTGCTTCCATGGAAGCCGCCGACGCTATGGAATCCACCGCCGTTGTTGCCGCGGAAACCGCCACCGTTGAAGCCACCACGATAGCCGTTCCCATTGAAGCCACGGTTGCCGCCACCGTTGAAGCCACGGCCTATACCGCCTCCCTGATACCCACGGTTGCCTGAGTATCCGCGCCCAGCAAATCCGTTTCCACCGCGATAGCCGTTGCCTGCAAAGCCACCACGGCCATAGCCGCCGTGGCCGTAGCCATAACCTCCGCGACCATGACCCCAGCCATCACCGCGGCCCCAGCCGCCACCGCGACCCCAGCCGCCACCGCGACCCCAGCCATCACCGCGGCCCCAGCCATCACCCCAGCCGCCGCCCCAGCCGCCAGCCCAACCCCAGCCATTCGCCCAACCCCAGCCAGGTCCCCAGCCCCAGCCATACCAGGGTCCGACGCCGAGGAAGAGGCCACCGGAAAACCAGTCATCGTCGTAGTAGCCGTATGGCGCGCAGGCATAGGGGTAGTCGGGATAGTAGCCCCACGAGCAATCGGGCGGGCCATAATAGGCGGGAGCGGCCACCACTGCCGGGCCAATGCCAATCCCTATCGCAATCTGGGCATTCGCTGTCTTCACGGCAGCGAAGGGCAGCACCGCAATCATCGTGAATAGAATGTAGCGGAGACTCTTCATAGCGCCCTCCCTGTGCCGCCCGATCATGGTTAGTTGCCCACTCGGGATCCGGAGTTGCCTCCGGCCTCAGCACCCGCCAGTTACATCTTCTTTCATCTTGCGACTGGCTTTCAATCTTGTAAACAGTATTTCCGTACCTTTGTTGCGGTCCGGTGAAAGAATCCCCATTGCAGAGCGGAGGAGCTTTCTTCATCTACGGGGCTTAAAAGCTTGAAAATAAACAAACGAAGCCCACGGAGTCCGCGGAGGATAGGCGATCTGAAGATCTTCGCCAGGGGGTGAATCGGCATTTTCAGGGCTGAAAGGATATAAAAACGGCCCCTCCGGTTTGGAGGGGCCGCATGGTGCAGGCAGCAGAAGGAAGAGCTACCTGCGGAAACGGTCGCCGTGGAAATGATCTTCGCGGAAACCATCTCCGCGGAAGCGGTCTTCGCCACCCCAGCGCCCTTCGAATTCGCGGTTTTCAAAGTAGGGACCACGGTTCCAGTCGTCATAACCTCCCATCGGGCCCATGCCCGCGTAATTCCAGTAACCGGGAACCCAGTAGCCATCGGCCCAATAGCCGGGCATCCAGGCGTATCCGGGGCCGGGGCAAGGCGGGACGTAAGCCGCCGGCGCTCCTGCGCCGATGTAAATGCCGAACTGAACTGCCTGGGCGGGTACAGCACCCATTCCGACGACTCCAGTCGCTAATGCCGCTCCCATCATCCACTTCTTCATGCTGCCCATGGTCCCCTCCATTCCGGGCGGTTCCGGTCGCCTGCCGCCCCGGCCTCTGCGCTTTCTGGAGGCCTTTCTCTTGCCGTCCCTTTGGGCTTTCACCCTTGGGCTTCCCGGTTCTGCCTATGCAAACACCTCGGGAGCGGAAGGTTGCGCGCAACTTTCTGCCGGAGCGGGGGTTTATCGTGCGGGGTTTTGATCGGACCAGTTCGCCGGATTCCCGCGGATTTTCAAGAAGACCGCAGACAAGAGTCATGGGAGCAGGGCAAACACAAGTTGCGCCAAGGCCCTACAAAGCGGTGAGCACAGCAGCCAAGGCTCAAGCCCCACCGGGTTATTCTGAAATGCAAGGAATGCTCACGGCGCCAGCCATCTTGTTGGCGGCCGCTCCAACAAAGGAGATCCCCCATGCACCACGCTCAAGGAAGTTTCACTGTCGATGTTCATCCTCTGACGCCCGCGCCGGCCGAAGGCATCGGCCGCTACACGATCAACAAGACGATTCACGGCGATCTGGAGGCGACGACGATCGGCGAGATGTTCACGGCCGGCGATCCCAAGCAGGGCGCCGCGGGTTACGTGGCGATTGAAGTGGTGACGGGAATCCTCGCCGGCAGACACGGCAGCTTCGTTCTTCAGCACTTTGCCAGCATGGACGGCGCGGGACCGAAGATGGAAGTGATCGCAGCGCCTGGTTCGGGGACCGGCGAGCTCAAGGGGATCGAGGGAACGTTTGCCATCCGCATTGAGGATGGGAAGCATTTCTACGACTTCGACTACAGGCTGCCGTGATGTGGAGTTTGGGCGTCGCGGGCTTCGCGGTAGCGGCCGAGTTCCTTCACCATGCCGCAGTACGCGTGGAGCGCGTCGAGGGCGCGTGCGCCTTCCGCGCTTGAACCGATCTGGCAGTCAACATAGAAGATGTACTCCCAGGGCTTGCCTTGCACGGGGCGCGACTCGATTTTGGTCAGGTTGGTGCCGATGGCGCTCAGGGCGCTGAGCGCAGCAACCAGCGAACCGGGGCGGTTTTCGAGGGTAAAGGCAAGGCTCATCTTGTTGGCTTCGGGATCGGTCTGGGCCTCGGCGGCGCGGTACACGAGGAAGAAGCGCGTGTAGTTTTCCGGATCGTCCTCGATGCCGCGGGCGAGGATCTCGGCGCCGTAGTGGATCGCGGCGGCTTCGCTGGCAATGGCCGCAACGCCCGGCTCGCGCAGTTCCATGAGCTGCTTCACGCTGCCGGCGGTGTCGTAGAAGCCAATAGCTTTCATCCTGGGATGCGCGGCGAGAAAGCGGCGGCACTGCGCCAGCGCGACGGGATGCGAATATACGCAGTCAATTTGGCCCAGGGCAGCGCCGGGCAGGGCGATCAGGTTGTGGCGGATGCGCACGAGGGTCTCGCGGACAACCTTCACCTCGTGGCCAAGCAGCAGGTCGAAGTGTTCAAGAACCGAGCCGGCGAGCGAGTTCTCAATGGGGATGGCGGCGGCATCGGCGGCGCCGGTGTCGAGCGCGGCGAAGACCTCGGCCGAGAGCGCACAGGGCAGAATCTCCGCGCCGGGGACGAGCTTGAGCGCAGCTTCGTGGCTGAACGCGCCGGGCTCTCCCTGGATGGCGATCTTCATGGCGTGGTCTTTGGCTCCCATCTGCGCGCAGCAGTTTTGCGCTGCCTGTTCGCACCATACCACAGGCGCGAGGGGCGCCCCGCACCAGCAATCTTCTGAGGGGCAGAAGCTTGGGAATCAGCCGGTAAAAGAATCACTCGGCGCCTGAATGCCATCTGGCACTGTTTTTGTAGCGTCTTCGGCACGGCCGAGGCCTTGCCCTTTCAAAGCCGCGCCAATCGGATTCGCTCTATTCCCTATTCCCTATTCCCTGCCTCCTGTTCCCCGCACTTTTCAGCGGCGAAGCCAGAGGTCGGCGGAGACAAAGACGAAGAAGACCATGGCGATGACGCCGTTCATGGTGAAGAAGGCGGCGTTGAGGCGGCGCAGGTCGCGGGGCGAGACGAGGGCGTGCTCATAGAGGAGCAGCAGACCCACGGCGATGACGCCGAGCCAGCCGGCGAGACCGAAGTGGAAAAGCCAGGCGAACCAGGCCAGCATCCACAGAGCGGCGATGTGCATGAAGCGGGCGGCGTGAAAGGCCTCAGCGATGCCCACCGATTGGGGCAGACTGTGCAACCCGGCCTGGCGGTCGTGCTCGCAGTCCTGGCACGCATACAGAACGTCGAATCCCGCGGCCCAGAAGGTGACTGCGGCGGTGAGCGCCAGAATGCGGGGGTCGAGGCTGCCGCGGACGGCGATCCAGGCTGCCGAAGGCGCAAGACCAAGCGCGAGTCCGAGGCCAAGGTGCGAAAAACGCGTGAGGCGCTTGAGGTAGCTGTAGCCGAGCAGCACCACCAGCACCAGCGGTGAAAGGAACAGCGTGAGACGGTTCAGTTCGGCAGCAGCCAGCAAAAAAATTGCTACGGCAACGAACGTAAAGCCGAGCACAAACTTGCGCGTGAGAAGTCCGGCGGGAATGGCGCGGCTGGCGGTGCGTGGATTGACCGCGTCGAGATCTGCGTCGGCCCAACGATTGAAGGCCATGGCCGCGGAACGCGCCGCCACCATGGCGGCGACGATCCACACAACCGTGCGCAAAGTGGGAAGGCCGCTGGCCGCAAGCAGCATCGCGGTGAGCGCAAAGGGCAACGCAAAGATCGAGTGCTCCCACTTGATCATTTCGAGCGTGGTGTGAATCTTATGCAGGATTCCGGCCATAGGTGACTATTCCTACTTTAATTGAGCGGACGTCCGGAAGAGACATCGCGTAAGGCTGTGGATTGGGATTCCTCGTTCGGTGGCCACACTCACTGCCCAATGTGCGCAAAAGCACCGGCCAGCGGACGCATCCCCTGCAAAACAAAGGATCTGCACCCATGACCAGAAAAATGTGACGCATATCACAGAGTACAACTCGCGGTCAGTGGAATGATTGAACTCGATAGCTCACGGCAACGTCTGCCGAGGAAAACTGTAGAGGCTAGGGAAAGGCTTTTCGTGCAACTTGACCCCAGTGCATTTTTGGCCGATCCGGAGTTGATTGGTGCGCTCAGCAAGCGCGCTGCACCAATCGATTGCCGCACGGACCGCATTCTGTTTCATCAGGACGACGCGGCATCTGGTCTTTACATCGTCCATGAGGGCGAAGTAAAGCTGAGCATGACCTCGCTCCACGGCAGCCCAATCGTCTCGGCCAGGGCAGGAACCGGCTCGATACTGGGCCTGCCAGGGCTGATCAGCAATCAGCCCTACTCGTTGACAGCCATAGCGAGTGCCGGAGCGCAGGTGAGCTTTGTCGACCGGAGCAGTTTCACGGCTCTGATGCAATCGGACCCGACGCTGGCTCTCAAGATTCTGCAGGTGCTGGCCGCAGAGGTGCGGTCGGCGCGGCATGCACTGTACTAGAGAGATCGTCAGCGCGATCTGGCGAGCGTCTGTGACTGGACGTTAGCTTGGGCTCTTCGGCTCTGGCCGAAGCTGATTCCCTGCGCAGGTGGATTACAACCACGTCAACATTTGAATTCCTTTTCGTGCGACGGATCTTGCATGCCTCGCAGGCTCCCATAGGTTGCCCTCACCTGCTACACTCACTCTCGTTGTGATCGTTGCGCATATAGTTATCGCGGTTGTGGCTTATCTGCTGGGATCGATCCCCACGGGGTACCTGCTGGTGCGGATTTTCCGGCGTCAGGACATTCGCGCCGTGGGCAGCGGGAACATTGGCGCCACGAATGTGCTGCGCACGGGCGGCAAGGGGCTGGGCGCGGCAACATTTCTGCTCGACATGCTGAAGGGTTGCGCCGCCGTGTGGATGGGCGGAGCGATGGGCGCGTGGCTGATGCCTCAGGTGCCGCTGCGCGACGCTGAGGCACTGGCGGCGTTGTTTGCCGTTCTCGGCCACATGTTCACCTGCTGGCTGCGCTTCCGCGGCGGCAAGGGCGTGGCAACAGGATTCGGCGTATTTCTGGCTGCATCGCCGTGGGCGGCGCTGGCCGCGATCAGCGTCTTTTTCGTGGTGCTGGCACTGACGCGCTACGTATCTCTGGGCTCGATTGCCGGGTCGGCGGCGTTTCTGGTCTTCGCGTGGATTTTCCCGCCGGGACCGCATCCAGCTGCGTTCTATGCGGTCGAGTGCATCGTTGCCCTGCTGATTGTCGCCAGACACCACGGAAATATCCGCCGGCTGATGGACGGCACGGAATCCCGCTTAGGAGCAAAAAAGACCGCATGAGCCGCATTGCCGTGCTGGGTTCCGGCGCATGGGGAACCGCAATCGCGCTCTCACTCTGCCACCGTGGCGGGCACGAGGTTACGCTGTGGGCGCACTGCGACGAGCTGGCGCAGCAGATCGACAATGCCCGCGAGAATACGCAGTTTCTGCCTGGATTTGCCTTGCCTGCCGAGCTTGCGGTGACCGCGGATTACGCGGCCGTCTCGGCGTCCGACATCCTGGTTGCGGTGATCCCCTCGGAATTTCTGCGTCCGGCGTTTCTCCGCCTCCGCTCGCATCTGCGCAACGGCCAGTTTCTGGTCAGCGCAACAAAGGGCGTGGAAGACAAGACCCTCTACCGCATGTCCCAGGTGCTCTCGGAGATACTCGAGCCGGCAGGACTTCTGCTCTCGATTGGCGCGCTTTCCGGACCCAGTTTCGCTGCCGAGGTTGCGCAAGGCCAGCCTACCGCCGTCACTCTGGCGTTCAGCGATCCGCAGATCGCGACACTCATCCAACAGGAATTTTCTTCGGAATCACTGCGCCTTTATACCTCGACGGATGTCATTGGCGTGGAGCTGGGCGGCGCGCTCAAGAATGTGATCGCCATTGCCGCGGGCGTTGCCGCGGGCGTGGGCCTGGGCCACAACTCGGCGGCGGCGCTGATGACGCGCGGCATCGCGGAGATCTCGCGGCTGGCGGTAGCGTGCGGAGCGCGGCGCGAAACTCTGGCCGGGCTCTCCGGCGTGGGCGACCTCGTGCTGACCTGCACAGGCAGCTTGAGCCGCAACAGAACGGTGGGCGAGCAACTCGGCAAGGGCCGCAAGCTCAACGAGATTCTGGAGTCGCTGGGCGGCAAGGTGGCCGAGGGCGTGCGGACCACGCGCGCCGCATTGGGCCTGGCGCGCAAACACGGCGTGGAGATGCCGATCGCGGAACAGATGGAGCTGATTCTGAACGAAGGCAAGGATCCGCGGGAGGCGATCCGGGAACTGATGCTGCGGCCGGGAAAGGAAGAGCACTGACCTGCGGCTTCACCCGCCTGCGATGGCGCCGATGATCAGCAGCGGTTCCTTTCCGGATGCAACGGATTCGGGCAGCTCTTCGTCGGGCGAGTTGAGCGACCAGTCCTCTTCACAGGCGAAGAAGCGCAGGAAGGCACGGCGCTCGCCCGTGGCGTAGTCGCGAATGGTGCCGCGCAGCATGGGGTAGCGCGATTCGAGTGCGTTGAGGACATTGCGGAGCGTAACTGGCGGCGCGACTTCGAGGAGCACCTCGCCGTCGACGCCGGCGAGGTTGCGCAGATGGTAGGGGATCGCCACGTGGATGCGCGCGGCGCCTGCGTTGCCGGATTCGTTTGCGATGCTTGTCACGCGCGTCTCTTGTTCGGGGTGTGTTGGGTTTTGTGCTCTCCCATCCCTTCGCCCAAAAAGCGGGCGAAAGGAGGAGGCACGGCCTTTTTTGTATTGAGACGAGAACGAACAGGCCGGAGTTCGTGATTTCCCACCCGGCGAATAGCGTCCGGCAAGTCCCAAGTCCCTAGTTCAGCGTCTGCACTTCAACCGAGAAAACCGCGGGCAGATCGCGCACAATCGGAGCCCAGGTTTCGCCCGAGTCAGGTGAGGCGTAGACCTGGCCGCCGGTGGTGCCGAAGTAGATGCCACACTGGTCGAGCCGGTCGACAGCCATGGCGTCGCGCAGCACGTTGACATAGCAATCGCGTTCGGGAAGCCCTTTGGCGAGCGGCTCCCACTCATTGCCACCCGTGCGGCTGCGATAGACGCGCAGTTTGCCCTCGATGGGAAAGTGCTCCGAGTCGCTCTTGATGGGCACGACGTAGATTGTCTCCGGCTCGTGGGCGTGCACGTCGATGGCAAAGCCGAAGTCAGTGGGCAGATTGCCACTGACCTCATGCCAGCTTTCGCCGGCATTGTCGGTACGCATCACGTCCCAGTGCTTTTGCATAAAGAGCACCTCGGGACGGGAGCGGTGCATGGCCACGTGATGCACACAGTGGCCAATTTCAGCCTTCGGATCCGGGATGTACTGCGAACGCAGCCCCTGGTTGATCGGCTTCCAGGTTGAGCCGCCATCGTCGGTGCGGAAGGCTCCCGCTGCGGAGATGGCGATGTACATGCGCCTGGGGTTGGTGGCGTCGGGGATGATGGTGTGCACGCCCATGCCGCCCGCGCCCGGCGCCCATTGGGAGCCGGTGCCGTGGCCGCGCAGGCCGGAAAGCTCGTGCCAGCTTTCACCGCCATCGGTGGAACGAAACAGCGCCGCGTCTTCGACTCCCGCATAGACCGTGTCGGGATCGGTAAGCGAGGGCTCGATGTGCCAGACGCGCTTGAACTCCCACGGGTGCTGCGTGCCGTCGTACCACTGATGCGTGGTGAGCGGCTTGCCGGTTTCGCTGGAGGTGTCGTAGAGGAAGCGGTTCGGCGCCTTGTCGGGGAAGGCCGTCATGTCGGGATCGCCGGGCTTGAGGCCGGGCTGGCGCCAGGTTCTGCCGCCATCGTCGGATCGCTGGATGAGCTGGCCGAACCAGCCGCTGGTTTGCGAAGCGTAGATGCGGTTGGGATCGGCCTCGGAGCCTTTCATGTGGTAGATCTCCCAGCCCGCGAAGAACGGCCCGTCGACCTTCCAGTCTTTTCGTTTGCCGTCCGAGGTGAGAACAAACCCGCCTTTGCGCGTTCCTGCCAGCACACGCACACTGCTCATGGCAACCTCCTGCGTATTACCTGACCGCTGCGGCGAATGGAGAATTGGGGAATGCCGCTGTGAGATTGTTTTCGATTTCTCTCGAAAAATGCAAGTAGTTTTTGGGAGGCGCGGAGGGTTCGGGGATCGGCAGGACCTGCGATCCCACCTTTACCAATTCGCAAAGAACACGATTCGGCGAGCTTTCACCCCACGAACAAAGATCTGTTCGTGGGGCCATGGCGTAGGGCGCCCGCTTAACGTGCGGAGACGGACAACAGGCGCACGGGACCAAGCAAGCCGGAGGGCAGGAGCGGCGAGTCGGCTTTGTAGGGCGTGAAGTCGGCGAAGGCGTATTTTCTGAGCGCCCAGGGCTGTTGGTCGCCGATCAAGCGGTTGACCCAGAGATTCGTCACCTGCACCACAATCCGGTTGCTGCCAGGCTTGAGGGCCTGCGTCGCATCGACGCGGAAGGGCGACTTCCACACGATTCCCAGTTGCTTGCCGTTGACGGTGACCGCGGCAAGGTTCTCCACGCCGCCCAGATCAAGCCAGAGTTGTGTCCCCGGCGTGAAGGCGCTCGCGGGAACGTCGATAGTCTTCGCGTAGGTGGCCGAGCCGGAGAAGTACTTGACGCCAGCATCGGTCGAATCACTCAACGAGATGAGCTTGTTGAACGCGGCAGTTTCTGGAGCGCCGCGGTTGGGCTGGAAGTGGACGATCCAGTCGTTGTTGAGCGCGGCGTCCATCTCGGCGATAGCGGTTTCTTTCAGATCGGGGAGCGTGCGCGAGGCCGCTCTGGCAGGCTTGCGGAAGACGACAAAGATTGTGCCCCAGGGATCGAGATGCAGGGGAACGGTGGCGAGGCCGTTGGCGATGGAGTACGAGGCCGGGCGCGTGTCGCCGCTGGCCGCATCCCACAGCTCGGGGGCCTTGCCATCGACGCGGAAGGTGGCGCTGAGATTTTCGGCGCGGCCGCTGCGATTGTCGACGAAGTAGAGGTCTCCGTCAGCCAGCTTGCGATGCAGAAACATCAGGGCCGTGCCGGGCTCGGGCTTTGTGTAGTCGAAGTCGCGCGGGACGTGGAGCGCCGCAAGCGATTCATCGGCCGAATAGCCGATGTAGAGCCAGCCTTTGCCTATTTTGCGCACGGTGTGGGCCGCCGATTCCCTGCCCCACAGCGAATCGGCAGCCTTCTTCCACTCTGTGGGATTGTCGGCAAGGCTTGGCGAATCGGTGGGCCGGTTGCCGACCACGACCGCGCCCTGCCGGAGCAGCTCACTCAACTGGCGCAGCACGGGAAGCGTCATGCGCTGACTGCGGCCGCCAAGATAGAGAATGCGATAGCTCGTACCGCCGGGGGTCGTGAGACGCCCGTCTTTGAAGCTGAGTTCGCGGAGGATCACATCGCTGTTCACAAAGTCGAAGGCGTAGCCGGTTGGCGCGTCGGCAATGCCCTTCCAGCCGAAGACCGCGGTGAGCGGGCCTTCCTCGCCGTAGAAGTAAGCTACATCGGCTGCATAGTGGCCCTGTTGCAACATCCAGGAGCAGCGCGCGAGATACGTGATCCACGGCCCCGCCTCGTCGGCCCAGGTGTCATTGCGATTGAACCAGAGGCCGTAGGGTCCGAGCGTGAGGCCCGGCGCCATGTCGACGACGGGCTGATGCGCTGACTCATGAATCTCGAAGCGATTGACACCGAGCGCGAATTCGAGATCGGCGACTTTCTTGAGATTGCCGGGCGAGAAGGACCATGCAGGACCGCGCGAGGTCATCGACTCGGCGCCAACGATGTTCTGGCCGTAGATATGCGCGACGGAGGCTGCGCCGCGCAGATCGGTGAGGTAGTCGACATCGGGACCGGGCCGGCCCGCCCAGGTCCACATTGCACCCATGGGAACGTCGGTTTTGCTGCGCATTTCCATATCGTCGCCGAGCGAAGGGCGATGATACTCAAGCGCCTCGCCGTAGTACTTCATGCCGTGTGCGTGCAGGTCCGCGGCGATCTCGCCGTAGTGATTCCCGGCGAGCAACTGGCCGATGGTGCGGCGGAAGTCCCAGAGGAAGCGGTCGGTGTCCGTGGTGCTCTCGATGACGACGCCGGTTAGCGCGGGAAGCCACGGGCGCGGATCGTAGCCGCGAAGACGCGTAAAGTCTTCGATCATGTGGTCGGTCCAGTTCTGCGGGCCGACTTCGATGCTGTCGGAGAGCATCCACGAGATGCCATTGGGGCCCATCATTTGAGGACCGACGGTATTGGCGTACATCTTCAGATAGCCGTCGACGTAGTTCTTCACGTAGTCGCGGTTCAGCTTGTCGACTTCGAGGCCGGTGGCTTCGGCGGGAGCGGGGCCGTTTTCGTGACCGGTGAGCGAGGAGCCGATGCGAAGGACCATCCACGTGCCGGCGGGCGGCGTCCAGTCAAGCGTTCCGTCGGGGTGCATTTTGCCGGCCAGGTCGATCACGCCGGACTGGGGCACGATCGATCCGGGTGCGACTTTGGGGTCGGAGATCGCGTAGAAGTTGCGTGCGTTGGCATAGCCTGCGCGCTTCTCAAACTCGTTGACGCGCGCGCCGGTTGCCAGCACCAGCTCGGTGATCTTGTGGTCGTGCTCGGGGACACTTGCCGGCTGCGCGGGATAGACGACGCGGAAGTAGCGGGCGGTAACGACGTCAAACGAGGCAGTGCTCTCGACGATGCTGCTGAAAGGGATGTCGGCAATCTTGCGGAAGACGCTGCCGTCTTCGCTCGCCTCAAGACGCGGAGGAATTGCGGGACTCTCGTGGTCGAAGACGCTGATGGAGTCGTTGCGGCTGGCGAGGGTGACGGCTTGAATGGCTTGCGGACGGCCGTAGTCGAACTCGATCCAGGATTCGCGGCCGGGATTGCTGGCCGGGAGATCGAGCGCGACGGTAGCCACATCGCCGTCAGAGAGTGCAGGAACATTGGGCGTGCCGCTGCTTGCGGTGACAGCGGGGTTCAGCTCCGATTGCGGTTCGTCACCGTTGGGAATCTTGTAGGCCATGACGGCCACGTCGGTATAGAACTCAGGCGGGGTGGTGACTTTGCCGTCGGGCGCACGGCGGCCGGGAACCTGGAAGTTCTGGAATGTGCCGTCGACTTGCGGCGGATGCGCAAGCTTGCCGGTAAACGGCTTGCCGCCTTCGACACGCGTGGCCGACCAGACCATCTTCTTCATGCCCTGGGACGCAGGCACCCAAGGGCCGCCGGTCTCACTCCAGCCGGGTGAGCTGGCGATGGCGACCTCCATGTTGAGGGAACGCGCGGTGGTGACAGCGTAGTTGAAGGCCTGCTTCCACTCGGGCGTCATGTAGATGAGGCGATGCGGAACCACCTGCGGTGTGTTGATGGCCCCTTCAAAGATCGTGACGCCGCCGACGCCCACGCGATGCATCCAGTCGAGGTCGAGCTTGATGCCATCGGTGGAGATGTTGCCGTTCATCCAATGCCACCAGACGCGGGGACGGGCTCCGTTAGGCGGATTGAGAAAACTGCGCAACAGCGCGTCGGGCTGTGAAGACGCGGTGGCCTGCGCGCGCGCGGAGAAGCCGGTTGCGCAAACAAGGCAAAGAAGTGCGGCAAGAGGCGTACGGTCAAGCTTCATGGAACCTATCCTTCGTTTGGGCCAACGCAGTTTTTGAGAGACAGCCACGGACACTCATGCTCTCCGCGCAGGGACTGCCGCTACGGCTTCGGCGCGACGGTGGCGCGCGTAGAGCCGGTGGTCATGCCGCCATCGACCAGAAGCGTCTGGCCTGTAATATAGCGGCTCGCCTCCGCGGCGAGAAAAACAACGGCGCCATCGAGATCGTGCGGCTGGCCCGGGCGTTTCACGGGAATGCGATCGCTGATGTATTCGACCCACTCCTTGTTTTCGTAGAGAACCTTGTTCTGCTCGGTGCGAAACCATCCCGGCGCGAGGCAGTTGACGGTGACGCCGAACTTTCCCCAGTCGTCAGCGAGGCTCATCGTCAACTGGCGGACGCCGCCGCGGCTGGCGCCGTACGGCGCAAGGCCCGCGAAACCGAAGACGCTGGTGACGGAGCCGACGTTGACGATGCGGCCGTAGCCGTGCGCGATCATGCCGCGCACCACGGCCTGAGAGACAAAAAACATGCCGCGTAGGTTGGTATCGAGAATCTGGTTCCAGTCGTCCCAGGTAACTTCGAGCGCGGGCTTGCGAATGTTGCAGCCGGCGTTGTTGACGAGAATGTGAATCTGTCCGAAGGCGGCCTGGGCCTCGGCGGCCATGCGCTCAATGCTCGCCTGGTCGCGCACGTCGAGTTCGAGCGAGAGAGCTTTGCGGCCCATGGCTTCGATTTCGGCGGCGAAGTCCGCGAGGGCTTCGCGCTTGCGGCTGGTGAGCACCAGATCGGCGCCGGCCTTTGCCAGGGCGCGGGCGAAGTATTGCCCGAGGCCGCGGCTCGTGCCAGTGACGATGGCCACCTGGCCGGTGAGATCGAAGAGTTTGTCGCTGGTTGGGTTCATGGCGTGAGAATCACTTTCATCAGATTGGGCTCACGCGCGTAGAGCCGCTCAAACCAGCGCGGGCCTTCTTCGAGTGGAGCGATGGCGGTGATGAGCGAACCGACTTCGATTTTACCGCCCGCGATAAGATCGATGGCCTGCGGGTATTCGCCGGCCGAGGCGCAGGAGCCTTGCAACCGTAACTGCCGCGTGACGACTTTTTGCAGGGGCAGCGTGACCTCAGGCTGAATGTTGCCGATGAGCGTCACCGTGCCACCCTTTTGCGTGCAATCGATGGCGACGTTGACGGTTTCGCTGCGGCCTACGGCCTCATAGGCGAGATCCACACCTCGGCCTTGAGTGAGCTTGAGGACTTGGGCGGCGAGATCCGCTCCAGGCGCGTGCAGGACTTCGTCGGCGCCGAATCTTTTGGCGAGGCTGAGGCGCGAGACATCCACGTCCGAGACCAGCACGCGCGCGCATCCGAGCGCCTTTGCGGCCTGCATCGTCAGCAAACCGATCATTCCGGCGCCGATGACGAGCGCAGATTCGCCGCCCTTCACCAGCGAGACGCGCACGGCGTGAAGTGCAACGGAGGCTGCCTCAAGCATTGCGGCTTCGGCAAAGGAGAGATTGTCGGGCAGATGGTAAAGGATGCGCTGCGGCACAACAACGTATTCAGCGAAGGCGCCATAGCGGCGGTAGTCGCCGCAGGAGACACCGATGACCTGGCGATTGTCGCAAAGATTGATGTCGCCGCGCTGACAGTAGACGCATTGACCACAGTAGACCGTGGAATCAAAGGTGACGCGATCGCCAACGGAATAGCCTGCAACGCCCGCGCCCAAGGCAGCCACGGTTCCGGCAGCCTCGTGACCCATCACGATGGGCGGAATGCGGCGGCCCGAGGAGCCATCGTAGCCGTGCACGTCGCTGCCGCAGATGCCACAGGCCGCAACGCGGATCAGCACTTCGCCGGGACCCGGTTCAGGCGCGGGAAGATCGACGATTTCGAGGTGGTTATAGGCGGAGAGAAGAAGGGATTTCATCGCGAGTCGGCAAGTCAGCACGTTATCAAGTCAGCGAGTCAGCGAAGTTACACATCGCAGAGGTCCACGGCGGCGCGGAGGCTGGCGAACGGGTCGCGCACGGGAATAAACTCGTGCGCCACGTAGCCCTTGAATTCCGTGTCGGCGATGGCCCTCATGACTCCATCCCATTGTACTTCCTGTGTATTGTCGAGTTCGTGACGGCCGGGGACGCCGCCGGTGTGGAAGTGGCCAATCCACTGGAGGTTGGCGCGGATGGTCGAGATGAGATCGCCCTCCATGATCTGCATATGGTAGATGTCGTAGAGCAGCTTCACGCTGGGCGAGTTGACTTGCTCGACGACGCGCGCGCCCCAGGCGGTGTGGTCGCACATGTAGTCGGGATGGTTGACCTTGCTGTTGAGCAGTTCCATGCAGATGGTGACGCCGTTGTCTTCGGCGATCTTCTTAACGCGGTTGAGGCCGGCAACGGTATTGCGCGCGCCCTCATCGTCACTCATGCCGCGGCGATTGCCGGAGAAAGTGATGACGTTGGGCACTTGGGCTTTGGCGGCGAGGGGAATGTTTACGCGAAAGGCGGCTTCGATGGCGGCGTGGTTTTCGGGGCGGTTGAGAGCGTCGGAAATCGCGCCGCCGCCCGCATAGCCCATGGTGCAGATGAGGCCGTAGCGCCGCGGAACCTCCCACTCGTCAGGCTCCAGCAGGTCGATGCCTTTCATGCCGATCGAGTCTGCGAAGGCGCAAAGCCGGTCGAGGGGAATGTCTTTATAGCACCAGCGGCAAGCCGACTGATGAATGCGGCCTTTGCGCGCGAGCGGCGCGGATTCGCCGTGGATCGGCGCAGGTAATGAGGCCAGGGCCGTGGCGGCAAGGCTGGATTTGAGAGCGTCACGGCGTGTGAGATTTCCGCGCGGCATTGCGGTAACTCCATTCTCAATGAGGAATTGTACGAGAATGGGCTGCCCGAGAACGAAGATCAGAACGTGAAGGACAGGCCGGCGCAGAGAGCGCGCTGGCTCTGCGCGAAGAAGAGCAGCGAGCCATCGCTGAGGATGAAGGGACGGTAACCCTGGGCAAGGAGGTTTCTCATGTCGACCAGGGCTTCAAGACCAACCGAATTGTCGTGGGCAATGCGGATGGGCTGGCGGAAGTAGAGATTGAGATACGGATCGACGGCATCCTGCGCGAAAGGCGTGACGGGAGTGACGGAATTGTCTGGCTGCCAACTGTAGCTGGCGCGCCAGCGGGTTCCGGTCCCGTCGAGGGTGCCGGAGAGCGAGATGGCATAGGTCTCGGCGCGGCGGGAACGCGGGGACGCAAGCACATCGGCCAGTGCGGAAGCTTGCGGCAGGGCCGGCATGACCAGAGAGTTTCCGCTCGCGTAGCTGAGGCGCACGCGGCGATTGCCGGGAAGACTGTGCTCAAAGCTGGCTTCGATGCCCGTGGACCCGTAAGAGGGACCGGCGGCGCGCATCAGGCTGCTGGCCCGATCGAAGAGAACAGCGGTGGGAGCATAGCCCGAGACAAATTGCCCCTGCGCCTCAAGAACCGGATTGTCGACGCGATCGGAGAAGACGACCAGCGACATGCCGGAAGCGCCGGAGTCGCGCGCCCATGAGATTTCCTGATGAAGGCCACGCGCGATGGTGAGAGCGCCATCGCGCTCGGCAACCGCAGGCATCCAGGCCGTAGCTTCGTTGATGGAGCCATCCGGATCGGGCACCATGGTGGCCAGCCGGTATTGAATTGTCGAAGCGCCATTGTGCCACGCGACGGTGGCAAAGGGCAGCATGGCAGATACCGTCCGGAGCGACGATCCAGCAAGGCGGCCAGCAACAGTATCGGAGCCTACGTTGGCTTCCAGTGAATCGCCAAAGTACATGGTCTCGGAGCTGCGGATCGAAGCCTCACCGAGGCCCGCGCCGGCGCCGCCCACCACTTGGGGAGCGACGGAGACGGCCGCGACCGACTCGACGGAGCCGGCCATTCCCAGATCCTGACGGAAACCCAGCATCGATTCCATGCCAGCGTTGGTGCCGGGAGCAAAGTCCACACGTGCCAGGAGCTCACGGCTGGTGGAGGGTGTGTTTTCGACGGCCGCAGAGAAACGCTCGCCGTTTTCGCCAAAGGTACCGGCCTGTCCGGTGGCCAGGATGCGCGCCTTGAGTTTTGGCTTGGCGCCGGCGCCATCCGAGTCGACGATGAGGGGGCCGTCTTCAAGCCAGCGCAGCAACGGGCGATTGGCTGCAGATCGGAGGGTCCACGCCCAATCGTCCTTGGGGGCTTTACCGGAGCGAGGTTGTGCCGGCAGCCATTGAATGACCTCGTAGAGGGTATAGAGGGTAAGGTTGACCACAGTGCTGCTGTGCACGCGAACGTTCTCTCGCTGCGAGGGCAGGAACGAGGGCCCTGTGGCCTTCAGCGCGTAATGGCCGGGTTTCAACGCAGAGATGAGGAAGCGGCCTTGAGCGTTGGTGTAGACGCTGGCAATGACGGTGAGGTTGGGACCGAGCAACTGGACTTCAGCACCGATCTGCGGCACGCCCGAGGAGTCGCGCACCACTCCGGACACAGACGGCGCCGACGCTCCAAAGCATGGATATGCGCCAAGTGCCACCAGCACGGCGAAACCGGCGAGATAGGTTCTGCATTTCATCCGCAGATCTGAGCCACTCCGCCGCGTCTCTGGCGATTCTCCCCGAAACGGCACCGCACAACTGTCCGGATTCTCTGGTCCGGTTCGGGGTTGCACGGAATACATACTATTCGACAATAAAAGGCGCCGATTGCGCAACCTCTTGTTTCGTGATTGCGTCGTTCACCTTGATCGTCACCTTGTACTTGCCCGGGCTCAGGCCAGCAATGGGCAGAGTTTTGTCCACAGTCAACTGGTCGCTATGTGGCCCTAAATCCTTTGATGTGAGTTGATTTTGAAGGATAACATTTCCAGACGCATCGGCGATCTGATAAGTAACCGTCGCCGAATTACTCTTGGTGGCTTCGTCAATGCCTAGATTGTAAAACTGCATCCAGAAGTTCAGATCCTGGCCGCGTTTGAAAGTGACCGGGGTGGCCGGGCTATTCGCAACCCGCGGCCGGACGAACATATTACTAATGATGAAGTTGCCGCTGCCGATCTGCTGGGAAGAAACCGTCCTCATCTGGTCGGCAAGGATCAGAGACGAGGTTCCCAGCTTTTCATCCGCATAAATTGGAGCGTCGAGGCTGCGACCGTAAATACCGATGTGGTCCGGGTTGTTCGCGTCCTTGATGGCAATATCGAGGCGGTAAAGCCCGGGCGGGACCGGCAGCGCCTTCCAATAAAGCGACTCGCGGTCGAGCGCCTTCTGCAGAAGCTCGGAAGGCTCGCTCACCTCGACCGTATCCTCGAAGGACTGCACCGTTTTGTGCATGATGGTGCTCACGCGGCCCTCAATATTGACCACGGCCTTGGAGACGCCATCCTTCGTCACGAAAGTGAGATCGCGGTTGTGAATCTGGATCGTGATGGGGATCATGTCCATGTTGTCAGTGACCTTGACGTAGTCAGTGCGCACGTCGAAGGGCAAAACCGGTCCCTGCAACAGTTTGTGCGAAGTGTTGAATTCGTCGAGGTCCGCCTGCAGATCCTTGAATTTCACCGTCGGAGGCGCGAAGAGCTTGGCCGCCATTTCGATGCGATCGAACTCCTTGCCCTGATTGGCATCGCCCATGGGCCCGGTACCGAGCTGTTCAAGACCACCGCCCTTGAAGCGGTCGGTCTTGTCTTTGTGGTTCATCTGCTCCCACTGCGTAAGGCCGGCGCCGGGAACATATTTAAGGGCGTCCTTCTCGCTGCGGTCGATGGTGAAGTGGTAGTCGCCGCACTGACAGGTATCAACAAACTCAATGTCGATGTTCTCGCCAAGATCAGGGATATAGCGGTAGTGCCACACCTCGAACGGGAAAGTCGAGGTTTCGCCGCCGCCCTCATCCATGGGCCGCTCGTAGAGACCACCTGAGGGGTGGGAATCGATGCTGTCCGGCGGTCCCCAGGTTATATAAATGTGGCCACGATCGGTCTTCCAGCCGGGCTTGCCTGCGGCATAGTGGTCGTTCGCATATTGAATGCGCCGGTAGTATTCGTCGCGAAACTCGTTGTCGGGAGAATCGGGATTGGGATTGCGGCGGCGCCAGAAGTTCTCGATGAAGGCCTCACGCTCCTCGTCGTTGCTCAGGCTCATAAAAGCCTTGCGCTCGTCGTCGGTGATGATGTAGGCCACATCTTCGTTGAGCCACTTTTTATAGGGCCCCTTCAACTCCTGCCGCAAGGCCTTCTGCGCCTTGTACCGCTCCTTATCGGAGAGCTGGCGATGGAGAGGATTCTGGTTCTGGTCCTGAGCAGAGGCGGGATCCGTCTGCTGCGGCGAAGCAGCATCTGCCTGCTGATGACGGGCGCAAAAACCGCTTACGGGGAACAAAATGAAGCCGAGACCGAGTGTTGTGATGAATAGGCGGCTTTTGAACATCATTGCCTTGGATACTCCTGCGATGCCTTATTTTACGGCTCCCGGCAGCGCCGGGCAAGGTTCCGTAGGCAGTTGGTTCCGCTGGTATGACGCACGAAGCGCGTTAAGGTCAACCGTGAGGTGACTTTGTAGGGACAAAAGTGCACGTTTTGCCTGATTTTGTGCGCGCTTGGGGAGCAGCTTGCGTCACAATGGGTAGGCTTATTCCGTTCGTTTGCCAGGGCCCCGGTTTCACAACCTTATTGCGAGACAGGAAAACCGCGAAGGCATCCTTCGGCGGTTTGTTCGGCGGCGGAAGACGGCCGAACCGGCGACAATGGTCGCAAGCAGTGTGGAAGCCGGGGTTAAACCCTCACTCCCGCTGGCTTTCTCAGCGCAGAAGAAGTGGCGCTCGTCTTGCGGAATCCTTCAACAGGCGCGAGGCGGGACTGTTGCAAGACGAGGCGAAATTTGACGGAACCAATCGCCTCCGGGTCGCGTACACTGAATGGAAGTAAAAACAGAGAACGTACATCCTATGAAGAAGATCCTCCTCATTGCTCTTGTTGTGCTTGTGGCCGCCGGACTAGTAACCTTTATGGTCATCAAGCAGCAATCGGGTTATACGAAGGTGTACACCGCGACGCTGGCGCGTCAGGATTTGACCTCAGTGGTGAGCGGCACGGGCCAGATCAAGCCCAAAACTTACATGAATGTGGGCGCCACGTCCTTTGGGCGCATTACGCACTTCTACGTGAAGGAAGGCGACCATGTAGAGGCGGGCGAGACTCTGGCCACGATCGAGGACGTGCAGCAGAAGTCGGCGGTAAACGCCCAGCAGGCCACCATCGCTGCCGCCAAAACCGATATTGCCTCCTCGATTGCCAATGAGAAGACTCAACAGGCCAACGTGGAGCATGCGCAGGCCGACCTGGAGCAGAAGAAACTCGACTGGCAACGCGCCCAGGCGCTCTATAAAGACGGCATCATGGCCAAGCAGGACTACGACGCCAAGAAGGCCGCCTACGATCTGGACGTGGCGACACTGGCGCAGGCAGTGGCCGGGCTCAACCAGGCCAGAGCGCAAACCGCCTCCGCGCGCGGCCATCTGCAGAGCAACATTGCCACCCTCCGCGCCGATCAGGACCAGTTGGACAAGACCGTGGCGACAGCGCCCTTCGACGGGATTGTAACCAATATGCCGTTGCGCGAAGGCGAGACCGTCGTCACAGGAATCCAGAACGCCGAAGGCTCGACGCTGATGACTCTGGCCGACATGAGCGTCATCACAGCCGAAGTCAAAGTGGATGAGACCGACATTGTGAGCGTGCAAACGGGTCAGGAGGCTGACGTGTCCGTGGATGCGCTACCCAACAAGGTTTTCAAGGGCCGTGTCACGCTGGTCGGAGATCAGGCGCTTTTGCGGTCCACGGGCGTGGCTACATCGCAGTCGACGACCGGCTCCGAGGAAGCCAAGGACTTCAAGGTGGTGGTGACGCTCAGCGGCAATCAGAACGACATGAAAAAATTGCGGCCTGGACTCTCCTGCACGGCCAAGATCATGACCGCGCACAAGACCAGCGTGCTTGCGCTGCCCATTCAGGCGCTGACCCTGCACGATCCGGCGGCGGACGCCGCGAAATCAGGCGGTGCCGTGCACGCGGCTTCGGATCCGGCCGCAACTGGGGCAAAATCGAACCCGGTGCAGGGAGTTTTTGTAGCACAAAAGGATGCGCATGGACGGTTGCGGGCCAAATTCGTTCCCGTCACGACTGGCATTACGGGCACGACGAACATCGAAGTGCTCTCGGGGCTCAGCGCGGGCGAGGAGGTCGTGACTGGACCGTATAAGACGCTGCGCGACCTGAAGAACGGCGCCCTGCTCAAGCGCGATACCGAGAAGCCAGTGACGCTGACAAGCGACGGCAGCTAGGGACCAGGGACTAAGAAATCTGTCTGCTATTCACTGACTACTGAGGAGACCATGGCACTAAACGGCATCGGCGTCGAGGAGTCACCCAGCACTGCGGTTGTGGACGCGAACGACGTGATTGTCGTCGAGGATCTGTGGCGGACCTACGACATGGGCTCGGAGCAGCAGGTGCAGGCCCTGCGCGGCATATCGCTCAAGATTCGCCACAACGAATACGTCGCCATCATGGGGCCGTCTGGCTCCGGCAAATCCACACTGATGAATCTGATCGGGTGCCTCGATACGCCGTCGAAGGGACGGTACTGGCTGAACGGGCAGTTGGTAAGCGACCTGGACGACGATCAACTGGCGCGCATCCGCAACAAGGAGATCGGATTCGTCTTTCAGACCTTCAATCTGCTGGCGAGGGCCACGTCGCTGCATAATGTGGAGCTGCCGTTGATTTACAACGGCACGCCCGCGGCGGAGCGACTGGAACGTGCGCGGCAGGCGCTGGCCGATGTGGGTTTGGAATCGCGCATGATGCACAAGCCCAACGAACTCTCCGGCGGGCAGCGGCAGCGCGTGGCCATTGCCCGCGCCCTGGTCAACAAGCCGTCCATCATTCTGGCCGATGAGCCGACGGGCAATCTCGACTCAAAGACCGGCCAGGAGATCATGGCCCTCTTCGATCATCTCCACTCCAGTGGCAATACCATTGTGCTGGTCACGCACGAGGCCGACATTGCGGAGTTTGCACACCGGGTGGTGCATATTCGCGACGGACAGATCTTCTCTGACCAACCTTCACCACGGCGGCGCTGAACGCCGAAAGCAGAACTCCCCAAAAGTTCTCTGGAGCGCAGCGATTCTTCGCGGCTGGCCAGCCGATTTTCAATGAAGATTCATCCAAATCGGTTGACACGGGAAATAATTAGGGGCATGATTTGCACAGAACATCAGGGATGGTCGCAGGCGGTCAGATCGCCCGCTTGGCGTGATGAGCTTCATTCTGGCCCACCTGTTTCCCAGGTTTAAAAGAGCGATTGAACGCTGACTGATGTTGCTGGCTGTATCTTCGATTCCACGGCATTGTCCCGTGAAGCCCGGACATACTCTACCGGTACTCCTCGGGTGTCTCTGGGTGCGATACACGATCCGTTGAGTCCTCAGGCTGCAAGTTTCCGCCATCACTGACGCAGTGGCGCCGGTTGACGCTTTGCGACATGGCGTCGTCCAAGACATTGAACACAAGTTTGCCGCCAGAGCGAACCCCTAATGAGCGCCGGTTGAATGGAGGGAACTCATGGTCGTCACATCCCAATGCAGCGGTCATAAAGTGACCGGAATCCTGGTAGGGGAAAGTAACGCGCGGCGCTACTTTTCCCGGAACATCACCGAAATCGAACTTCAGCTCGATCACCTGCGTATCGAGTGCGGGTTGGGACCGCAGTTCTGGGACGGCAAGCCGGTGATCTCCGATCCACGCCTTAGCCTGTGGCTGGAGTCGAAAGACCACAAGGGTTATGGCCGGCGCAATCCCGTTTCGATGGCCCTGATTCCATCGGGTGAAAACTCGTTCATCCTGAGTCCGGCCCATCTCGAAAACGTTCAGGAACAGACTCATTAAAAAGGAGGCGCCGATGAGAACCGATCGGAAAGCCACCGAACTTGAACAGCGCGCCGCCGCTGCTCTGAAGGCGCTGCTGGGACAGGTTTCCGCGGTGAAGGTAAAGGAAGTGAAAAGCGAGCTGCCCGTGCGTGGCCGCTGCGGAGAGATCGTGGCAAACATTGATGTCTATGGCCACAGTCATACGCTGGCCTGCAAGGTGAATGCTGACGCCCGCCCCAGCAAGGTGCGGGCTTCGCTCAGGAAATTGCAAGAACTGGCCGCACATCAGTCAGGCCAGACAACTCCGGTGTTGATCGCGCCCTATCTCTCGCCGGAGGCGCAGGCGCTGTGCAAGGAGAACCACGCCGGGTTCCTCGACCTGGAAGGCAACGCGCGCCTGAACATGGGTGAAGTCTTCATCGGCAAGCGATCGCTGCACAACGATTCATCGGCTGCGCGCGCCGCCTGAGCGTCACGCGTAGGGTTTTATAGCCCTCCCCAATATCCACCGCCGCGGTGCAGCGGAACTTTGCGCGCGCGATTCTTGACGGATTCCGAGCCACCCTCTCGCCATATTCGCGCATCCAAGAAAGCGGGCCACAACAGAAGTTCTTGCGCAGGGACCTGTACCGATCCAGCCTTCCAGTCTCACTGGAGGGACACCGTGTCGGCTTCCGTCTCACGCGGGGTGAGCCATGGTGGTGCGAACGCTGTCGGATGGGCGGCTTGTGACCGGCCTCTACGTTGGACCGCGCAACGCAAGACGGAATTTCTCCAGGCACAATACATACATTGAATTGCAGATAGGCCATCTCCAGATAGGCTGCGCACTGCCGCCGGATTTCTGGCGCGGCCAGTCGGAGATTCGCGACCGGCGACTCTGCTGCTGGCTGGAATCGACGTTCTTTGACGGACGGTCATGCCGCATGCCAGTTCCACTGATCATGCAGCATACAGGCGGAAACACTTACCGGCTGCTGCCGTTGCGCGCTCTGCCTTCTGTTAATGGGAACGGAAAAACCTTGCACGCAGCAACTCTGGCAACAACATCCGAAAAGTCGCCTGCGTGCGGAGGCGGCGTGTGCCGTGTGCGGAACTTTATCCGGTGTACGGTGAATTCCGCACCACCCTCTATATCTCCAGAATCACCGGCATAATCATCGGCCGGCGGCCCGTGGTCTTCTGGATCAGGCGCTTGAGGTCGACGCGTACGCGCTCGTTCACCATGCCGTAGTCGGATTTCTGTTCGGCATTCAATCCATCGAGCGTCTTGAGGACGGTTTCGCGCGCCTGGTCGGTGATGTCGGCGCCGCCGAAGCCGCGCATCAGCACCTCGGGCTCGCGCTCCACCTTGCCGGTCTTTTTGTTGATGGCGAGCACCGCCAGAACGACGCCATCTTCGGATAGTATGCGCCGGTCGCGGATTACCAGGTCTTCCACCACATCGATCGAAGAGCCGGAGTCGATCAGGATGCGCCCCGCCGTCACCTTGTCCTGTTTGCGCGCGTCGTCGCGATCGAGTTCCAACACGTCGCCGTCTTCGATCACGATGGCGTGATCGACTGCGCCGGTCTCCATGGCGATCTGCGCATGGCGGCGCAAGTGGCGATAATCGCCGTGGATGGGAACGAAAAACTTGGGCCGCACCAGATTGATGAGCAGCCGCATCTCCTCCTGGCTGCCGTGGCCGCTGACATGGATGAGGCCGTGCTGGCCGTCGTCGTAGATCACGTTAGCCTCGCGGCGGCTCAGGTGGTCGATAACGCGGAAGATGCCCTTCTCATTGCCGGGAATGATGCGCGAGCTCAGAACCACCGTATCGCCGGGATCGATGCGCGCATGTTTGTGGTTGTCAACAGCGGCGCGACTGAGGGCGCTCAGCGGCTCGCCCTGGGTTCCGCTGATCAGGATCATCATCTGCTCGGGCGGAAAGTCGCGGATCTGCGAGGGATTAACGACCAGACCCGGCGGAATTTCGATGTAGCCGAGGTCCTGAGCGATCTCGGCGCTCTCGACCATGGAGCGGCCCACCACAGCCACCCGGCGTCCATGCCTGCGCGCCAGATCCATGGCGATGCGGATGCGGTAGATCGACGACGAGAAGCAACTAAAGAAGAGTTTTTTGCGGGTCTGGGTGAAGATCTCGTCGAGGCGCGGAATCACCGAGCGCTCGCTCGGCGTGTAGCCGGGACGCTCCACATTGGTGGAGTCCTGCAGGAGCGCCAGAACGCCGCGCTTGCCGTACTCGGCGAAGGTGTGCAGGTCGAATGCCTTCTCGTCGAGAGGCGAGAGATCGATCTTGAAGTCGCCGGTGTGAATGATCACGCCGACCGGAGTTTCAATCGCCAAGGCAACGCAGTCGACCAGTGAGTGCGTAACGCGAATCGGCTCGATGGTGAAAGGCCCGAGCGTGAACTTTTCTTTGGGCGCGATCTCGATCAGCTCGATCTCGTCGAGCAGATGGTGTTCTTCGAGCTTGCCTTCCACGTAGGCCAGCGTGAATTCGGTGGCGTATACGGGAACCTTGAGCTCGCTCAGAATCCAGGGCAGGCCGCCGATGTGGTCTTCGTGGCCGTGCGTGAGCACGATACCGCGCACGTGCTTCTTGTTTTCGATGAGATAAGTGATGTCGGGAACGACAATGTCGACGCCGAGCAGCTCCGACTCGGGAAACATCAGGCCCGCGTCAATCACGATGATGTCGTCTTCCCAGCGCACCGCGAGGCAGTTCATGCCGAACTCGCCCAAGCCGCCGAGAGGGATAATTTGCAGTTTCTTGGAATTCATGGGACAACTTGATGCTAACACCGTGACCGGCCTTTCGATTGAAAGCGGGAGACTGAATTCATCGCGGGCGACGACATTGCCGCGAGCCTGTTCTGGCGGCGTCGCAGACAGCACAGCGAATCATTGCATTTGCCATCGTGATCGCCGTCACGCTTGTGATGACGCGCCAATCGTTCTGATTGATTGAGTTATCCAAGCTGTCCTTCCGGGGCATCGTGTTCATTCTGCATCGAATTTCGTGAATTCGGCACGTGTGCAATACGCTCGTACAGCAGCGATGGAACAAGCCAGCGAGCGCGATCTGCGATTGATTGAGGATTACGCTTGTGCTACAGTCAACGCAATTCAACTTCCGAAGCTAGTGCACTGTTCTTCCCGGCACGCGATGTGAACGGGATGAGTCACTGCGACGGCTGCTCAAATTTTGACCAGATGGTCTTTGATTATCGGCCGGTTTGAGCTGACGCACGGAGTCCTATGTTGACCGTTGCGGTTTATCTTGCTATCTACGCTGGCCTGCTGATTTTCTTCGCCGGATGTCTGAAGCGCATCATTCAATACGCAAATACTCCTCTCCACCTGCGATGGGAACTCTATCCTCTGCCGCATGAGCACCCGTATCGCGCCGCGTACGGTGGATCGTACTTCGAGACCCTGGACTGGTGGCGCAAGCCGCAGGTGGCTCACCACCGCGGGGATGTGCTTTTCCTCGCCGAGGAAGTGATCTTCCTCAAAAGTCTGCGCGATTACAACCGCAAGCTCTGGCTGGCCTCGCTGCTGTTTCACTTCGGGCTGTACCTTGCAATCGTGGCGACGGTGTGCGCGGCCTTGATCGCCGCGGCCGGCCTGTTCTTTGCAAGTTCCGGAGTTGTGGGGATCGTTTCCGCGCTGGCACCACTGATCAAGATTGCCGGAATTCTGGCAGCGGCTTTTATTATCGCTGGCGCACTCTGGCTGCTCGTGCACCGGATGGTCGACCCCGGCATGAAGAACTCTACACATGCTGGAGACATCTTCAATCTGCTCTTCTTCATTGTGGCTTTTTCTCTACTCATCGGCGGATATCTTATGCGCGCGCCCGGCACGGCATCGCTCGGCGAATTTGCGCGCGGCGTCGTGGACTTCGATCGCAGCCTGCGATTCGGACCAATCTTTGCCGTGGGGGCGATTCTGACTGCGGTCCTTGTCGCCTACATCCCTTTCACGCATATGGCGCACTTTATCGCCAAGTACTTTACCTGGCATGCGGTGCGGTGGGACGACCTTCGCAACGACCGCGGAAGCGCCATCGAAGGGAAGATCGCGGCGGCTTTGAACTACCGGCCGACCTGGTCGGCGCCTCACATGGGCGCCGACGGGAAGCGCACGTGGGGCGAAATTGCCGCCGTCAATCCTGCCAAGGAGAAGCAGAAATGAGCGGTCCGATCGAATTGCGCGACGTCTCGCGGCCTGGCAGCGAGCCGCTGATTCACCTTGAGGACGAAGAGTTGATGCCGCTGCCGGCGCCGTTCGACAGTCCGGAAAAATGCCCTTCATCAGCCGCGCTGCCAGCGCAGGTAAGAAGCCTGTACGAGTGCGGTCTCGACGATACCTGCGCCGTCAGCATTCCCAAGCCGAAGACGCGCGAGGAGGAGGACCAGCTGGTCGCGCGCTTTCTGTCGGGTCTCGACAAGCTCTTCAACAAGGAAAACAACTGGACGTTTTTGCAGCCGCTGCTGCTGACCATGGAGCACTGCACCGGCTGCCAGACCTGCGCGGAAGCCTGTCATGTCTTTGAGGGCAGCGGCCGCAACGAGCTCTACCGGCCAACCTTCCGCACGGAGATTCTGCGCCGGCTGTATTTCAAATACGTCAAGCGCGGTGGGCTTCTTTCGGCGTGGCAGCACGGAGCGATCAAACTCAACTGGCCGCTGGTGGCGCGGTTGATCGAGTTGTCCTACCGTTGCAATCTCTGCCGGCGCTGCGCGCAGGTTTGCCCCATCGGCTGCGACAACGGCCTGGTGGCGCACGAACTGCGCAAGCTGTTCAGCCAGGAGATGGGCATCTCCGCCAAAGAGATTCACGATCAGGGATCGATGCTGCAACTCAAGGCCGGCTCCTCGACGGGCATGACGGCCGAGATTGTGAGAGACAACATCGACTTCATCGACGAGGACATTAGCGAGCGGACCGGCATCGAAGTGCATACGCCGTGGGACGTGAAGGGCGCCGACATCCTGCTGATTCACAATGCGGGCGAGATTCTCGCCTGGCCCGAGAACCCCGGAGCCTTCTCGCTGATTCTCAACCAGGCCGGCGTGAGCTGGACCATGTCGTCGGAGCTGGCCGGCTACGACTCGATCAACTACGGCGTCTGGTACGACGACGCCCAGTTTGCGCGCGTGGCGTTGAAACACGTGGAGGCAGCGAAGAAGCTGGGCGTGAAGCGCATCGTGCTGGGCGAGTGCGGCCACGCGCACAAGGCGCTGACCGTGGTTGCCGACCGCCTTCTGACGGGCGACCTCAACATTCCGCGCGAGAGCTGCCTTCCGCTGCTCCGCGAGATCGTCTTCAGCGGCAAGTTCAAATTCGACCCTTCGCGTAACGATTTTCCGGTTACGCTGCACGACCCCTGCAACATGGTGCGTTTGATGGGCGTGGTCGAGCCGCAGCGCGAGATTCTCCGCGCGCTGGCGCCGAAGTTCCGCGAGATGACGCCGCATGGGGTCGACAACTACTGCTGCGGTGGCGGGAGCGGCTTCGCCATCATGGGCGGCAACAACTTCCCCGACTGGCGTTTTCAAGTGGCGGGACGCAAGAAGATGGAGCAGGTGCTGAACGCCTTCTCCGATTGCATCGGACCTGAGACTCCGAAATACCTCTGCGCCCCCTGCAGTAACTGCAAGGGGCAGTTTCGCGACATGCTCGCTTACTACGGCCTCTGGGAAAAGAACCGAATCATGTACGGCGGGCTTGTGGAACTGATCGTGAACGCAATGACCGAAGTGAAAACGGGCTTCATCGATTGGGAGTGGCGCTGAGCGGTTCAAGTTGAGAGGTTGATTCAGGCGCATTTCATCCGCGCGGACGCCATGCAGTGCTTGCGCAGAAAGTCATTGAATGCTTTCGGCGCTGGCGTGTCGCGGACGTTGCCGGCAGTCCTCCCACTGATTTTCCGGCAGTCGAATCAGACTTCTCGCCGTGCGCTGTTGAATCTTGCCTCGACTGCGCGGGTTGATGATAACGGCTTCGACAATCAATGCAACAGGTCTTCGAGTACGCGACCGCAATCCTTCCAACTGGCACCGCCAGGTGGATTCCCATGCTTTATCAAGATGGGGAAGAACGCGGCATCAGGGTCCATCGACGCCGTCTTCACTGCGCCCGATGCAACTTGTCTGTAATTCCCATACGCAATCGTAGCTAGATGTGACACGCATCACGGCAAAAGATATTTCGCGAGTATTCAATCGGTGACAATAGATTTTCCATATTTCTGGAGAATAGTACGCGCCAGTCGCATGTGATCAGCGCGATTTTACGACTCTCCGGTGCGCTTTTTTAACTGAGCAGTTTCTCTTGCTCGATCGAATCCGGTTCTCATCAACCGGAGCCTTGTGGCGAAAGGAGTCAATCTATGGCAGATGCTGAAGAGGGCAAGAAGTCGACCAACGGCCATGCGGAGACGAAGCTTCTGGACGAACTGGAAAAGGGGCCGTGGCCGAGTTTTGTGACGGAGATCCGCTCGGCGCGGGGCGCGATGGATAGCTCGGACGATCTGCTCGGTCAGCTGGAGCTCTCGTACGAAGAGAAGATGACGCACTGGAAGCACGGCGGCCTGGTGGGGGTTTTGGGCTACGGCGGCGGCGTGATCGGCCGTTACAGCGACGTGGGGGAGCAGTTTCCCAAGGTGGCGCA
>JAJYFA010000140.1 GCA_021790995.1 Acidobacteriota bacterium | reverse complement strand
ATGAGATAAGGCCAATTCCGCCCGCGCGGGGTTGGCCTCGTCGTCTGGAGTCTGTTATATCGTCCAGCTTTGAAAGGCAAGACGTAAGTTGTGCGGTGGTTGGCATAGAGAAATCGTGGGCTTTCGCCCGTGGGGATGGATTCTCACCGGCCCGGATTTCTGCCAAGAAGTCGTAAGAGGGGTATAACGAACACACCATGACCACCCCAGGCAAATTCTCCGTAGCCCTTGTGCAGATGCGTATGGGCCCGGACCCCGAGGCTAACTTCGCCTCCGCAATCCGCCACATTCGCGAAGCCGCCCGCCGCGGCGCGCAGGTCGTCTGCCTGCCCGAACTCTTCCGCACGCAATATTTCTGCCAGCGGGAGGATCTGCACCTCTTCGATCTCGCCGAATCAATTCCCGGCCCGTCGACTGAAAAACTTGCCGCAGTCGCGCGCGAGGCAGGCGTAGCCATCGTTGCTTCGCTCTTCGAGCGGCGCGCGCCGGGGCTGTATCACAACACGGCCGTCACGCTGAATGCCGACGGCGAGATCGCTGGCGTCTATCGCAAGATGCACATCCCTGACGACCCGCTCTACTACGAGAAGTACTATTTCACGCCCGGCGACCTTGGTTTTCAGGCCGTCGACACAAGCGCAGGCCGCATCGGCACGCTGGTCTGCTGGGACCAGTGGTTTCCCGAGGGCGCGCGGCTCACGGCGCTGCAAGGAGCGGAGGTTCTCTTTTATCCCACGGCCATCGGCTGGCACCCGGCGGAAAAAGACGAGTTCGGCCAGGCGCAGTACGAAGCATGGCAGACCATCCAGCGGGCGCATGCGATTGCGAACGGCGTCTACGTCGCCGGCGTCAACCGGGTAGGCCACGAGCACGGAGATATTCTCGGCAATCGAGCCGAAGGGCCGGGCCTTGAGTTCTGGGGCGGCAGCTTCCTGGCCGATCCCTTCGGACGCATCGTCGCCAAAGCCAGCCACAATGCCGAAGAGATCCTCATCGGCGAGATCGATCGCACGCTCATTGAGGAGACGCGCCGCAACTGGCCCTTCCTGCGCGATCGCCGCATCGACGCCTACGCGCCCATCACACAGCGTTTTCTCGACGCCAAGCCGAGTCATCGCGAATAGACATGCCAACCGAGATCCAGAAAAAGACCCCGCGCCAGCTTGGCTACCGCATGCCAGCCGAATGGGAGCCGCACAAGGCCACGTGGCTGGCCTGGCCGCACAATCCGACCGACTGGCCGGGCAAATTCGGGCCTATTCCGTGGATCTACGCTGAGATCGTGCGCCTCGTCGCTGCGCGCGAGCGGGTGCATCTGATCGTTGAGGACGCGGCGATGGAGCGGCGCGTCGAGAGCATGTTGCTCCGCGCTGGCGTGAAGCTTGAAAACGTGAGCTTCCACCGCTGGCCCACCGACCGTGGCTGGCTCCGCGACTCCGGCCCCATCTTTGTGCGCAACACCAAGGGCCAGATCGGCATCACTCAATGGCGCTTCAACGCATGGGCCAAGTACGACGACTGGCATCGCGACGCGAAGCTCCCCGGCCGCATCGAGAAACTACTCGGCCTTCCCGCCTGGCAGCCTTTCGTCCAGGCCAAGAGCCGCGCTGAGCACCGCGTCGTATTGGAAGGCGGCTCCATCGATACCAACGGCGCAGGCCTGCTGCTCACCACGGAGGAATGCCTGCTCAGCGAAGTCCAGCAGCGCAACCCCGGCCTTGCGCGCGCGCAACTGGAGCGCGTCTTTTCGGACTTCCTTGGCATCGACCAGGTCATCTGGCTTGGCCGTGGCATTGTGGGCGACGATACCCACGGTCACGTCGACGACATCGCCCGCTTCGCCGCTCCCGGCATAATCGTTGCCGCCGTCGAGGCCAACGCCAACGACGCAAACCACGAGCCGCTCTCCGAAAATCTCGCCAGGCTCAAGCAAGCGCGAACACCCGCCGGCAAGCAGTTCACCATCGCTGAGTTGCCGATGCCGCGCCCCGTCGTCTTTCGCGACCAGCGCCTGCCGGCCAGCTATGCGAACTTCTATATCGCGAACGGCCTGGTGATTGTCCCCACCTTCCACGATCCCAACGACCGCATCGCGCTCAACACGCTTGCAGAAGTTTTTCCGGACCGCGAAGTCGTCGGCATCCACGCGGTCGATCTGGTCTGGGGCCTGGGCACACTGCATTGCATGACGCAACAGCAGCCGGCGGCTACCGAGGAAGACTTGCATGAGCCGCAGTTTTGAAGGGGCACGGCTTCAGCCGTGCCGTGATTGTGTCCTGAGGGATGGATCTCATCGCTTCTTTTCCCGAGCCGAGGTCATCGAGCATGACAGACATAATCTCTGACGCTCAAGCCATGGCAGTCGCCCTCGCCGAGGCCCGGCTTGCCGGCGAAGCCGGTGAAGTGCCCATCGGCGCTGTGGTGGTCTGCGAGGGCGCAATCCTCGCCCGTGGCCAGAACCGCGTCCTGCGCGATGTCGACCCCACGGCCCACGCCGAAATCGTCGCTCTCCGCGCCGCCGCCGCAGCCCTCGGCAACTACCGCCTTGCTGGTTGCTCGATCTATGTGACGCTCGAGCCCTGCGCCATGTGCGCCGGAGCCATGATCCACGCGCGTCTCGATCGCCTGGTCTTTGCCGCTGCCGATCCCAAAACCGGCGCCTGCGGATCTGTGCTCGCCGTGCTCAACCATCCACAGCTCAACCACGAGATGCAAGTGGAGCAAGGAATTGGCGCTGAAGAATCCGCCGAGTTGCTGCGCAGCTTCTTCCGCGAACGGCGATAACTCTGCGACCGTACAATAGACTCATGAACGTGCAGATCTATGCCACAAGCTGGTGTCCCGATTGCCGCCAGGCCAGGAAGTTCCTCGACAAGCATGGTATTGAGTACACCGTCATCGATGTGGACGCGGACCGCGCCGCCTCCGACGAGGTGTTGCGGCGCGTGGGCAAGCGCGCCGTGCCGCAACTGGTCATCGACGGCGAGTGGTTCCAGCCCTACATTCCCGGCCGCGGCCTGCTGATCGACGAACTGCACCAGCGCCTTGGAATCTCTCGCTGAGCATCCCGTTTCCCTCGTACAATTTAAGTGGATAAGCCGCCAGCCTCGAGCTTGTCGTCAGTAGCAATCTACGAAGCGAGCCTTGCGGGCGGGAGCTACCCACACAAGCTGTTGGCTACGGCTACAAGCTGCTTCAAGGAGCCAAAGTTGATTACCCGCTATACCCGCCCCGCCATGGGCGCCATCTGGACCGAAGAAAACAAGTACCGCTGCTGGCTGCGCGTCGAAGCGGCAGCGAGTACGGTGCTGGCTGAAGACGGCGTGATTCCCACCGCCGCTGCCGAGGCCATCGCGACGAAGGCAACGGTTTCTGCTGTGCGCGTGGCCGAGATCGAGGCGGAAGTCAAGCACGACGTCATCGCCTTCACAACGGCAGTGGCGGAAAGCCTCAAAAACCATGGCCTCGATGCCGAGTCCCGGTGGCTGCACTACGGGCTCACCTCGAACGACATTGTCGACACCGCGCAGGCGCTGCAAGTCAAGGAGGCCTCGGCGCTGATTGGCGAGGGAATCGCGGCGTTGCTCGCCGTGCTCAAGCGCCGCGCCCTCGAGTTCAAGCACACGCCGACCATCGGACGTACGCACGGCATCCATGCCGAGCCAACGACCTTCGGCCTCAAACTCCTCAATTGGTACGCCGAGATGGAGCGCAACCTCCGCCGCTTCGATTCCGCGGCCGAAGACATGCGCGTGGGCAAGCTCTCGGGAGCAGTCGGTACCTTCGGCCATCTGAAACCGGAGCACGAGGAGCGCATCTGCGCGCTGCTCGGCCTCAAGCCCGCGCCCGTGGCTACGCAGGTGATTCAGCGCGACCGGCACGCTGCTTACATTGCTGTGCTTGCGATTCTCGGCTCGACGCTCGACAAGATCGCCCTCGAGGTGCGGCACCTGCAGCGCACCGAGGTGCGCGAGGCGCAGGAGTACTTCAGCGAAAAGCAAAAAGGCTCTTCGGCCATGCCGCACAAGAAGAACCCAATTACTTCGGAGCAGATCTCGGGCCTCGCGCGCGTGCTGCGCGCGAACGCCCAGGCCGCGCTTGAAGACATTGCGCTGTGGCACGAGCGCGACATCTCTCACTCGTCCGTCGAGCGCGTCATCTTCCCCGATTCGACAATTCTTGCCGACTACCTGCTGGCCAAGACCACGGACTTGATCGATCGCCTGCTGGTCTATCCCGAGCGCATGAAGAAGAACCTCGAATCGACCGGCGGACTGATCTTCTCCGGCCAGCTTCTGCTCGATCTGGCCGAGGCCGGCATGTTGCGCGAGGACGCGTATCGGCTCGTGCAGTCGCACGCCATGCGCTCCTGGAAAGAAGATCTGAACTTCCGCGAAGAAACCGCCCGCGACGCGCAGATCTCCGCGCTGCTTTCACCGGAGAAGCTGGCGAAGACGTTTGACTACACGCGGCAGTTGGGAAACGTGGATGCGATCTTCAAACGGGTGCTGGGAGAATGAGGGGCTTGCATTTAACCGTCGCCATCACCGGAGCCTCGGGCGCGATTCTCGCGCGTGAGACGTTGCGCGCGCTTGAAGCCGACGAGCGCGTGGAGCGCGTGCACTTTGTCGCATCGGAAAATTCGCTGCGCGTGCTGGCCGAAGAACTGGGAATCAGCGGCCGCGCAAATCTGCTGGAGAAATTTCTCGGGGCCGCGCCGATCAAGACGATCTCGCACGCCGACGCCGACGTTGGCGCGCCGATCGCTTCGGGCAGCCATCCCTCGAACGGCATGATCGTGCTGCCCTGCTCGATGGGCACGCTCGCCAAGATCGCTAACGGCCTCGCCGACTCGCTCATCGCGCGCGCCGCCGACGTCGCGCTGAAAGAGCGCCGCCCGCTCATCCTGTGCGTGCGCGAGACGCCCTTCAATCGTATCCACCTGCGCAACATGACGCTCGCAGCCGAGGCCGGCGCGACGATCTTCCCCTGCATTCCCGCGTTCTACAACCGCCCTACCGATTCCGAAGAGATGGCCCGCCAGTTTGCCTGCCGCGTCCTCGCGCACATCGGCCTGCCACAGCACGGCGCGTATGTGTGGAAGCCGGAAGAGTGAAGGGCGGGGACCGAGGGAACAAGAAAACAAGGAAGCGAGAGAGCAAGAGAAAAACAGATCGGGGAAAACAATTTACAAATCATGTTTGCCTTGACACCTGCGCCGCCCTGCCTTGATACTCCAACTATGCCTTACTCAAGGGAATACGGAATTGTGGTCATGGCCATGTGTATGTGTATGGCCTGCGGACCAGTCCGTGCGGCTCTTGAGAGGCGAATGCGCTAGTGGCGCACTGATTCTCGAAGTCACACGGCCCGGTCCTGACTAGGAATGCGGGCCGTTTTCGTTGGGCTCCGCACTCCTACTTTTGAACCAGCCCATTGACTGACCGACAAGGAGCCAAATATGCCTGAACAGAATCCCCTGCAACTCGCCACCCTGGCTGTGCACGCCGGCCAGTCGCCTGACCCCACCACCGGCTCGCGCGCCGTGCCCATCTACCAGACCACCTCGTACCTTTTTCACGATGCGGACCACGGCGCCCGTCTCTTCGCGCTTGAGGAGTTTGGCAATATCTACACGCGCATCATGAATCCGACGACTGACGTCTTCGAGAAGCGCGTAGCCGCGCTCGAAGGCGGCGCCGCGGCGCTGGCTGCGGCCTCGGGCCAGGCCGCGGAGACGCTCGCCATTACCACGCTCGCCAAGGCGGGCGAGGAGATTGTCTCGACCACTTCGCTCTACGGCGGCACCTACAATCTCTTCCACTACACGCTGCCCAAGCTGGGAATCACGGTGCGCTTCGTCGACGCCGACGACTTCGACGGCATTCGCGCCGCCATCAACGACAAGACCCGCGCGGTTTACACCGAGACGCTCGGCAATCCCAAGCTTGACGTGGTGGATATTGAGAAGCTGGCCGCGATCGCGCACGAGCACAAGTTGCCGCTCGTGATCGACAACACCTGCGCTTCTCCGGCGCTGGTGCGGCCCATCGAGTGGGGCGCCGACATCGTGCTGAATTCGGCCACCAAGTTTCTGGGCGGTCACGGAACCTCCATTGGTGGAGTGATTGTGGACGCAGGCAAGTTCGACTGGGCCGCCTCGGGACGCTTCGCGGAGTTCACTGATCCCGATCCTTCCTATCACGGACTGAGCTACACACAGGCTTTCGGGCCACTGGCTTTCATCCTCAAGGCCCGGCTGCAGGGGTTGCGCGACACCGGCGCGGCGATTTCGCCGTTCAATTCCTTCCTGCTTCTTCAGGGCATTGAGACTCTGCACCTGCGCATGGAGCGCCACTCGCAGAATGCCTTGGCGGTCGCGCAGCACCTGGAGCAGCATCCCGGCGTCGCGTGGGTCAACTATCCCGGCCTCGCGTCCAGCCCCTACGCCGCGCGGGCAAAGAAATACATGCTTAACGGCGCGAGTGGCCTGCTTACCTTTGGCATCAAGGCCGGGAAATCGGGCAACGGCTACGATGCGGGCAAAAAATGTCTGAACTCGCTCAAGCTGTTCTCGCTGCTGGCCAATATTGGCGACGCCAAGTCGCTGGTGGTTCATCCGGCCTCGACCACGCATCAGCAGCTTTCAGTCGAGGAGCAGGCGGCCACTGGCGTCACGCCCGAGCTGGTGCGGCTTTCGATCGGCATTGAGGACATTCGCGACATCCTGGCCGACCTCGATCAGGCGATCGAGGCTGCCAACGGATGCAAGTTCGCCTAAGCAACGGGGCCTATGCGGCACAATAGGAGAGTGAGACAGCAAACGGCAGACAGCAGACAGACGAAGCTGTCCGCTGCTCGCTGTTGACTGTGGGCTGTTTTTATGTCCGATAGCTTCAATCGTAGCGGCGCTTCACCGCCGGCATCGAAAACTGTGGAGCCAACGTACGAAGGCGACTTCGTCCTCGATGGCGCTCTATCGCTCGACTGCGGCCACACCCTTGTCTGTCCCACGCTGCATTACGCCGTCTACGGCCGGCTGAATGCGGCGCGGGATAATGCCGTTCTGGTTTGCCACGCACTTTCGGGCTCGGCGCTCGTCGGCTCGTGGTGGCCAGAGATCTTCGCTCCCGGCGCGGTCCTTTCGCTGGATCGCGACTTCGTCATCTGCGTCAACATGCTGGGTTCCTGCTACGGCTCGACGGGGCCCGCGTCGGTCAATCCCGCAACAGGCTTGAGCTACGGCCCGGATTTTCCGCTGGTCGGCGTCCGCGACAACGTGCGTGCGCAGGCGCGGCTGCTCGATTCGCTGGGCATTCGCAAGCTGCGCCTGGCGCTGGGCGGATCCCTTGGCGGTATGCAGGCTCTGGAGTGGACCATCCAGCATCCTGATCGTGTGGAGCGCGCCCTTGTTGTCGGCGTTACACCGCTTTCGGCCATGGGCCTTGCGCTCAACCATCTGCAGCGGCAGGCCATTCAGCACGATCCCGAGTGGGCAGGCGGGCGTTACCTGCCGCAGCGTCCACCGCGCCGCGGATTGTCGCTGGCTCGGCAGATCGCCATGATCAGCTACAAGTCCGCTCCACTTTTTAATGAACGCTACGGCCGCAATCCCGACCGCAGCGGCGAAGATCCCTACGTGGCCGAGGGCGCGTTCGGCGGGCTGATTGGCGGGCGTTTCGACATTGGCGGCTATCTGGATCACCAGGGGCAGCGGTTTGTCGATCGTTTCGACGCCAACGCCTACCTGGCCATTCTGCGCGCCATGGACACATGGGACCCGGTGCGTGGTTACGCCTCGCCGGAGGACGCGTTTAGCCGCATTCGCGCGCGGTTGAGCTTTATCGGCATCAACACTGACTGGCTCTTTCCTGCTGAGGATGTGCGACAATTTGCCGAGAACATTCGCAAGGCGGGCGCCAAGGCCGACTACCGCGAGATGGTGAGCGACCACGGCCACGATGCGTTTCTCGCCGAACAGACGGAGCTGGTGAGGCTGCTGCAATGATTGGCAGCAGCCCGGACAGCTTCCCGACTCCCGCGCCTGGCAGGGATGAGAATCTGCTGCGCGCCCCGGATGTGGAAATGGAGCGCATTTCTCTGTGAAGATTGCTTGTCAGGGGCGGTATGGCTTTCTATAATCCTCCTACACACTATTGTGTGCCGTGGTATCGTTGTTTCCGATGCCGCGGCGCTCAACCGCCGCGCCCATTCGTTTCACCGCCCCCGGCGAATGAGCAGGCTGTGATTTTCATTCAGGTAGTTCCCAGGAGCATTGCATGAAGAAGTTAGTCTTTGCATCTGCGATGGCATTGGCAGGTATGTGCCTTGTTTTCGTGACTGCACTTCCGGTTCGCGGCCAGACCATTCAGATCCAGGATCCGGCCGAGTTCAACGCCTATCAGAACGCCACCACACAGACCGTCCCGGCGCAGAAGTGCGCGGCTCTTGAGAGCTTTCTGAAGGCCTATCCGCAAAGTGTCGCGAAGTCGGCCGCACTTGACCAGATGATTGACTGCTACCAGCAGTCAGGCCAGATGGAGCAGGCTTTGAGCGCTGCGACCCGTCTGTTGCAGATGGAACCCAATAACCTGAAGGCTCTCTTCGTCTCTGTTTATGTGAAGAAGACCCTGTGCGGGAAGTCTCTGGATGCCACCGGCTCGTCTTCCGATCCGCAAACCTGCGATGATGCCGCCGTTCTGGCCGAAAAAGGCCTCGCGATTCCAAAGCCCGCGGGGATGGCAGACAACGACTACAAAACGCTGATCGAAAACTTCCACTCTGCGGTTGCCTTCGATGACATGGTCGCCAAGAAGGATGCTTCGGGAAACAGGGACTATGCCGCCGCCATCAAGGAGTACACCTCCGAGTTGATGCTCTACCCGCCGGAGGCCTGCACGGTGCCGGGGCCCTGCCTTGTGGATACGCTGCAGCTTGCCCAGGCCTACTCCAAGCCCAGCCCCATGCGCGATGAAGTGAAAGCTATCTGGTTCTTCGCCCGCGCATGGAATTTCGCTCCGGCTGGATTCAAGCCGCAGATTGAACAGCAGTTGGATTACTGGTACAAGCGATATCACGGCACGCTCGACGGCGACGCCGCCATCAAGCAGCAGATTGCCGCCATCAAGACCAAGGCGCAGGCAACACTGTTTCCTCCGGCGGACTTTACTGTCGCGCCCGCACCGACAGCACAGGAGCTGGCCCATCACGCCTACACTGCCGGCGATCCAACCAAGTTGAACCTCGAGGATAAGGAATACATCCTTGCCAACGGGAGCGACGCGGATGCCGCGGGACTTTGGGCTCTGCTGAAAGGGAAGCAGACGCCGGTTCCCGGTAACCTGATCTCCGATCCGGCCACAGTTCTCAAGGTCTCCGTGACCACGGCTGCTTCGGCTAAGCCCAAGGACTTTGTGGTCAAGCTCACGAATCCCGTGGCCTGCAGCGCCGTGCCCGATCCACCCTCCGCGCTGAAGATTGCAGACGCGCAGCAGTACATCCTGACCAACGGCGTCAAAGCCGATACCGACGCGATGGGTGAGCTGCTCACCGAGCCTCACACACGTTTGCGCAAGATCGAAATCGTGCCTGCTGTCACGACGATCAACGTGGCCGTAACGCAGGACGCCAAGGACAGCCAGCACGCCGACTTCACCGTCAATCTGAAGGAACCGCTCTCCTGCAAGGACGCGCCAGCGCCCGGTTCGGTCCTGGGTACTCTGCCGGCAACCGAGCTGGATGCAACCTACGACACCTACACCAAGGTTGCCGCGAAGGGCACCTTGGGAGCAGGGGCGCAGATGGTCCTCGGCGATGGCTTCGTGCAGCAGGCGCCGAAGAAGGCTCCGGTGCACCGTGCGACGAAACCGCGCGCGGGGCGCCGCTAGCCGTATCGCTGCCGGGCAACAGACTCCTGGAACTCCAAAGGGCAGACCATTTGTTGGTCTGCCCTTTTTCTAGGGAGAAGGATGCGCTGCAATCAGCGGAAATGGCGTTGTACGCGCCTTACTCTCCAAGCATGATGCGCTGAATGGCTGAGGCGAGGCCGGTCGCGGGATCGCAGGTAACGAGCGTTGCGCACATTTTTGGATTTCCCTTGGCGGCCTCGAACTTGCCCGGCATGCCGCTCAGGAATTTGCGCAGCACCAGATCCGTTTCCACGCCGATAATGCTGTCGTACGGGCCGCTCATGCCCACGTCGGTCTGGTAGGCGGTTCCGTTCAGCAGGAGGCGCTCGTCGGCCGTGGGAATGTGCGTGTGCGTGCCCAGTACGGCCGTTGCCCGTCCGTCGAGATACCAGCCCATGGCTACTTTTTCGCTTGTCGCTTCGGCATGAAAGTCCACCACAACGACTTTGGCTTTGATCCGGGTCAGCAGCGCATCGGCGGCGCGAAAGGGATCGTCGATGGGTGTCATGAAGACGCGGCCCTGCAACTGGATCACGGCGTAATCTACGCCGTTCGCGGTCGTGCCCTCAAAGATGCCGAAGCCCGGCGATCCCGGCGCAAAGTTTGCTGGACGGATCACGCGCCGCGGGCGCTCCGCGCTTTCAGGTTTTGGAGAAGTGATGTACTCGATCAGCTCTTTCTTGTCCCACACGTGATTGCCCATGGTGAGCACATCGGCGCCCAGATCGAAGAGGTCCTCGGCAATCTGCGGCGTCAGGCCAAAACCTCCGGCCGCGTTCTCCGCGTTCACAATGGTGAGTTCCACGTTGTGCGCCTCGCGCACGTGCCCCATGTGCTCGCGCACGATTCTGCGCCCCGCGCTGCCGAAGATGTCGCCGACGAACAAGATGTTCAAGGTTGTACGAAGCTCCTGTGTGAAAGGGACTAGGGACTAGGGACTAGGGACTAGGGATGAATCCTTGGCTTGAAGAGACTTCATCATTGCGCGGAGCATTTTTCCAACCTCGTTAG
>JAJYFA010000139.1:5628-11055 GCA_021790995.1 Acidobacteriota bacterium | reverse complement strand
CATGGCTGAAGACCGGAGAAAACAGCATCTCTCTCCAGGCAGTTGCCACGGCCGCCAAAGGCGTTCCTGACGCCGGATTCAACTACGACGCCGTCGAACTGGATCGCATGGAGAGCCTGCCGCCTGCAACCAGCGCGAGCGTCGAACCGACAATTTTCTATACCGGGCACGGTTCCTCCCTCGACGAACGAGTCGACGTTTTCGTGCGTTATAGCCAGCGTCCGCACAAAGGGCGAGTCGAGCTTTCCATCGCGGGACACACTGATACGCATGCGCTGCGCGGCGATCAGGACTTTGGCGAGGAGCGCGTCAGCTTCAACGTTCCAGAGTTCGGCGCCGACACGCAGGCCACGGTGCGCGTGAACGTGAATGGACACGCAACCTACGCGCAGGAAACACTGCAACCCCAAAAGAAGTGGACGCTGTTCCTTGTGCCGCATGTTCATCTCGACATCGGCTACACGGACTACCAGGCAAAGGTCGCGGCGATTCAAAGCCGCATCCTCGATGAGGCCATGGACCTGACCGGAAAACATCCCGATTTCCGATTTAGCACCGACGGTGACTGGAACCTGGAACAGTTCCTGAAGACGCGCACTCCCGCCGAGAAGGAACGAATCGTCAGCGCCATTCGCGAGCAGAAGATTTTTGTTCCCGCGCAATCCAGCAACCTGCTCACAGGGTTCCCAACCGCGGAGACGCTCATTCGTTCGCTCTATCCCAGCGCCGATTTCAGCCGCACCCACGGCACGCCCTTCAACTACGCCAACATCACCGACGTACCATCCTATTCCTGGTCGTATGCGTCGATACTGGCTGCCGCCGGAATCCAGTACTTCGCCGCCGGAAGCAATAACGACCGTGCTCCCGTGCTGCTACAAGGACATCTGAACGAGAACAGCCCATTCTGGTGGGAAGGTCCGGATGGCGGCAAGGTGCTGATGTGGTATTCGCGGCATTACATGCAAATGCAGTTTCTCTTCGGCCTGCCGCCAATAACAGAAACCGGCGAGGAGATTTTGCCGGTTTTCCTTCAGATGTACGAGCACCCCGGCTATCGCGCCAGCGCGGCCATTCTCTTCGGCACGCAAGTGGAGAACACGGACTTGTTTCCGCAGCAAGCTGAGCTTGCCGGCGAGTGGAATGGCATCTACGCCTATCCGCACATCGTGTACTCGGGCTTTCACAGCGCGCTGGCCAACATCGCGGCGCAGTTTGGCAACACGATTCCCACGGTGCGTGGCGACGGCGGACCGTACTGGGAAGACGGCATCGGCTCGGATGCGCTTTATGCAGCCATGGAGCGCGAGAACGAAAGCCGTGCGCCATCTGCGGAGAAGCTCGCCGCCATCAGCTCACTCGTGAATCCGCGTCTCGCAGCTGATCGCGAGGCGCTCGATTCTATGTGGGCCGACATGGTGCTGATGGACGAACACACGTTTACCTCGTGGAACAGCGTCTCTGATCCGGACAGCAACGAGGCTAGGCAGCAGCTTCGCGTGAAGAACTCGCGCGCGACTGCGGCCGCTGAGCTGCGCGGCAACATTCTCCGCAGCAGCATGGCGTCGCTGGCCGATTCCATCTCCTCCGGTGTGGGCAGCCTCATCGTCTTCAATCCACTCAGTTGGAAGCGCGACGGCCTGGTCACGATTGACCTGGATAAAGGCATGGAAATCGCCGACCGCGCTACGAAACAAGCTGTTCCCTACGTGGTGTTGCACGAGGGCCCGAACTTTCGCAGGGTAGAGTTCCGTGCAAGCCAGGTTCCGGCGGTGGGATACAAAGTCTACGAACTGAGAACTGCGCACGCGCCGCAGCCTGCTCCGCAAGCAACAATGTCGACGACCATCGAGAGTCCGTTCTATCGCGTCGAACTCGACCCGTCGTCAGGCAGCATCCGCAGCATCTACGACAAGCAACTGAATAAGGAACTGGTGGACACGCACAACTCTCTGCGCTTTGGCCAATACGTCTACGTTACCGGAGGCGATACGGAGCCGAACAGCGTCTTGCAGTATCGCGCCGTGTCTCCCAAGCCTGAGCTTCATCTCAACCCGGCACAAAACGGTCGCCTGATCTCGATCGAGCAAACGCCCTGGGGCTGGCGCGCGGGTCTCGTCTCGTCCGCAGAAGACACGCCTCAGATTCGCACCGAAATCCGCGTCTTTAAAGACGAAAAGAAAATTGAGCTGATCGAAAATGTCGACAAGAAACCCGAACTGAAGAAGGAAGCCGTTTACTTCGCCTTCCCGTTTGCCATGACGCATCCGCAATTTCAGTACGAGATCCAGAACGGAGTTGTTGACCCTGCGAAGGACATGTACCCCGGCGCCGGCCACGAGTGGTTCTCCGTTCAGCACTGGGTTTCAGTGCAGCAGGACGGCGTTTCCGGGACAGTAATGCCTCTGGACGCATCCTTGGTGACGCTTGGCGACATCAACCGCGGCGACTGGCCGGTAAGCTTCGGCCAGCGGCCCGGAACCATCTTCTCCTACACGATGAACAATTACTGGCACACAAACTATCGCGCTGCGCAGGGCGGGCATTTCCGCTTCCGCTATGTCATCACCAGCTCGGCGCAGACAGATGCTCCCGCGCTGAGCCGCATGGCGTGGGAGGCGGTGACGCCGCTGGAGCAGGATCAGATTCAATCTCAGGACAAGGCGATCAACGCACCCGGACGCTTGAACGGCAATCAGGGAAGCTTCCTCTCCGTGGAAGATCCGGACCTGCTGTTTGATACCTGGAAGCCGGCAGAGGACGGCAATGGAACCATTCTCCGGTTGATCGACCTCGGAGGTCAGCGACGCACAGTCAAAATCGATGTGCCGTTGTTCTCGATTGCACAACTTTTCCGCACGGACGCGGTGGAGCGCGATCAAGAACCAATCGTTCCCAGCGATCCACACTCATTTACGATCAAGGTTCGGCCGCATCAGATCCTGACGCTTCGGCTCGTAGCCAGGTGAGCGATGCCGTAATCATTCACGCATCCCATGACTCCACTTTTTGAAGGATGATATGAAACGAATTCTGTTTGTGCTTTCTCTGGCCCTCGCGCTCTCCTGCCCTTCGTGGGCGCGTCCGCGTGCTCTCTTCTACATGTCGAACGACCAGGACTCCGTCGAGTCGTTTCTCGCGCATTCCCGGCAGATCGATCTGCTGGTGCCCACCTGGTACCAGGTCGACGAAAACGGCCTTGTTACCGGCGCGCCCAACAACCTTGTGCTCGATCGCGCGCACAATGAGAAGCTGCCTGTGATGCCGATTATTGCGCTCTTCGACAAAAAGTCATTTCACGCGCTGGCCAGCAGCCCGCTTGCGCAGTCCCGCATGAACGAAGCGATGATTCGCGAGTGCAAAGCGCACGGCTATACAGGGTTCCAGTTCGACTTTGAAGACATCGCGTGGACCGACCGCGACCTGCTCAGCGCGCTGGTAAAATCCTCAGCCGAGGCGCTGCACAAAGAGGGCCTGCAACTGAGCATTGCCACAGTGCCCAACGCGCCGGGCTACCCCGGCAGCGGCGGATTCGCCAAGTGGATGTACACCGACTGGCGCGGGGCTTACGATCTTGCCGCCATCGGCAAATATGCCGATTTGGTTTGCCTGATGACCTACGACCAGCACACGCGCTGGACCACTCCCGGACCGGTTGCAGGATGGCAATGGACCGTCGATAACCTGCAGTACGCGCTCAAGTTTGTACCCAAGGCAAAGCTTTCTTTGGGAATCCCTGTCTATGGTTATCACTGGTTTACCGGCGCCCCTATCGCCGATAAAGCCACGGGCAAGCTACAGCCCAATCCGCAGGCCGAGTACATCGGCACCGCAAACGCTTTGCTGCTGGCCAAGGAATTAGGCGGCAAGGTGCAGTGGGATGCCGAAGACCACAGCGCATACCTCTACTTCTATCGCGACCAGATGCGGGAGTGGATCTACTTCACCGATCTGCGAACCTTCAAGGACCGTTACGCGCTCGCTGAACAAAACGGACTCGACGGCTTCAGTTCCTGGGTCCTCGGCCAGGAAGACGCCGAGATCTGGAACTTCCTGCCGCAGAGATAATCGATGCGGCAGCGTCCGCAAATCCGCAGCCTCTCTTGTGACGGCCGGCTTCTGCCGGCCGCGGGAATATCCTGCTCGGGCTCGATGATGGACGGAATCGCGCTGGTGCAGCGGCGCGTCATCCGCTCCAGCTTGTCCTGCGACATATGTTTCGGATCGCTGGTGATGCCACCCTTGGCAGGCCCGCGCGCCGGCAGCACTCAAGCCGTGCTGGCCTCCTTCATCCGCGTCTCATCGCGCTCCGTCCACGGACTCTTTCCGTAGACCGGCAACAGCCATTTGCGGTAAGCGGGCACGCGTCCGTGCATCGCGTCCATATACAACTGCCGCAGCCCGCGCGTCACCGCGCCGATCGCGCCATCGCCCACCGGGCGATGATCGACGTGCGTCACCGGAGCCACGCCCACTGCCGTTCCTGTCAGGAACAGCTCGTCGCAAACATAGAGTTCGCTGCGGTCGATGGGCCGCTCCACAATCTCCAGTCCCAGCTCACGCCGCACCAGTTCCATGATGGAGTCGCGCGTAATGCCTTCCAGTATGTTCTCATTCACCGACGGCGTAATCAGCCGCCCATTGCGCAACATGAAGAGGTTGCAGGTGGCGCCTTCGGTCACGTGGCCGCTCTCGTTCATCAGGATGGCCTCATCGAATCCGGAGCGCCGCGCCTCGTCGCTGGCGAGGGCGCTGTTGGCATAGGCGCCGCAGATCTTGCCGCGCGGAGGAATCGCGTTGTCGTCGATCCGCCGCCACGAACTCACTCCAGCGCGCAGTCCGTTTTCGCTATGCAGATACTCGCCGAAGGGCAGCGCCACGATGAAAAAGGCGTCCTGATCGTCCATGGCCACACCGATGCGCTCGGCCGACTTATAGGCCAGCGGGCGAATATAGAGATCGCTGCGGAATCCGTTGCGCCGGGCAAGTTCGGCCGTGATCTCGCAAAGCTGGTCCGCCGTTTGCGGCACAGCGATGCGCAGGATGCCGCCATTCTGCTTCCAGCGCACATAGTGCTCGCGGGGCCGCACCACAAACAGATCCTGCTCCTCCGCGTTCCAGTAGGCGCGAATGCCCTCAAAGACACCCGTGCCGTAGTGCAGGGCGTGAGTCAGGATTCCGATGTGGGCATCGTGCATGGGCATGTACTGCCCGTTGAAGTAGACAATCACATTGGGATCGACATCGGCCTTCATCTCACACCTCCGTGAGCGCTGCTTTGAACAGTTGCCTTCCCCGCGCGATGGCGCGCTCATCCAATTCCACCCATCGCGGATTCTTCAGCAAGCGGCGCAGAGCCGCATCGACGCTGGCCTCGGGCAGAATGCCGGCAATCTCCAGCACCGCACCCAGCATCACCATATTGGC
>JAJYFA010000139.1:0-5618 GCA_021790995.1 Acidobacteriota bacterium | reverse complement strand
TCGCCCATCTCGTCGGCAAGTTGCGTAAACGGCAGGGCCAGCACATGCACGCCCTCGTGCCGGCAATCGGCCGGAAACTCATCGCCGTTGTAGATCACCCAGCCGCCGGGCGGCACGCTCAGGTCGAACTTGCGCAGCGATGGCTCGTTCATCGCCACCAGCACGTTGGGCGATGTCACCAGCGGCGAATCAATGGTCTCGCGCGAAAGCCGCACATGACAGTTCGACGTGCCGGAGCGCATCTCCGGCCCATACGACGGCAGCCACGAAACCTCCAGGCCCGCATCGAGACCGGCCTCAGCCAGCACCTCGCCAAGCAGCAAAACGCCCTGCCCGCCAAAGCCCGCAATTCGCACCCCGAGATCGATAGCCTGTTCGCTGGAAACCGTATAGGCGTTGCCTTCTGGCAGATCTTCTTCCGCCACGCCGAGAATGCGCGGCAACTCATCGAGTGGCGGCGCGGGTCTGGGATCGACAGCCGGCGCAGCCTGCCGTTCTTTTGTCCGGTCGCAGAAAACGCCCAGCGGGAAGGTCTTCTCCATCACGTCGTGCACCCAGTGCTGCGCATCGACCGGCGTCATCTTCCAGATCGTCGGGCAGGGCGATAGCACTTCGATCAGCGAAAAGCCCAGGCCGCGCATCTGGTTCTCAAGTGCGCGCTTGATGGCGCGCGCCGCCTGCGCAATCTGCTTGTTGTCGCCCAAAGCCACTCGCTCGATGTAAGCCGGCGCCCGCAAGGTCGACAGCAGTTCGCTCACCTGCATCGGATAGCCTTCAGTAACAGGGTTGCGGCCGTTCGGCGTAGTCGTGCTTTTCTGGCCAATCAGCGTAGTGGGCGCGGCCTGACCGCCTGTCATGCTATAGATCGCGTTATTGACGAAGATCACGGTGATGTTCTCACCGCGATTGGCCGCGTGCAGAATCTCCGCCGCGCCGATAGCGGACAGATCTCCATCGCCCTGGTAGCTGATCACGATGCTCTCGGGCCGCGCGCGCCGGATGGCCGTGGCCACGGCGGGCGCGCGACCGTGCGCCGACTGCACGTTCCCCACGTCGAAGTAGTAGTAGGTAAAGACCGAGCAACCGACCGGACCCACCATGATGCTGCGATCCTGGATGCCGAGCTCGTCGATTGCCGCGGCAACCATCTTGTGGATCGTTCCGTGGCCGCAGCCGGGACAGTAGTGCGTCTGATGCTGCAGCTCTTCCTTGCGCTCGTAGCGATCGTAGAACGACCTGGCCTTGGAGCGCGAAACGACATATTCCGCAACCGCTTGATTAGACATTGGCCATCCGCTCCTCTTCGAGAGTTTGCCGAACGGAAGTTTCCTGGGCAGGAGTCTGCCGGTCGAGAGTTTGTGGCATGAGGCCCTCGCGGCGCGCCAGTTCCTGCACAAACTTCAGCACCGCTTCATGCGACGGCACATTGCCGCCCATGCGATTCAGGAACTCCACGGGCCGCGAACCGTTGAGCGCCAGCTTTACGTCTTCCAGCATCTGGCCGTTGCTCATCTCCACCACGACGAAGAAGCGCGCGCGGAAGGCCAGCCGCTGGAAGTGCGCCGCCGGGAACGGATAAAGTGTGATGGGCCGCAGAACACCCACCTTGAGTCCGGCAGCGCGCGCCTCGGCGGTCACGGCCTTCAAGATCCGGCCCACAATGCCGTAACCCACCAGCACAATCTCTGCATCGGCTGTCATCCACTCTTCGGCGCGGGCTTCACGCTGCTCGGCCAGCTTGTACTTGGCCTCAAGCGCGAGGACGTGCTTTTCAAGCTCGTCCTGATCCAGATGCAGCGAGTTGACGAGATTGCCGCGCGAGGCAGCCGTGCCGGCCACAGCCCACGAGGGCAGTTGCGGCGGCGTAGCCAACTGCGGAAACTCCACCGGCTCCATCATCTGTCCGATAAATCCATCGGCCATCAGCACCACGGGATTGCGATAGCGATCGGCCAAGTCGAAGGCCAGCGCCGTCAGATCCGCCATCTCCTGCACGGAGTGCGGCGCCAGCACGATGGTGTGGTAGTTGCCGTGGCCGCCGCCCTTCACCACCTGGTGGTAATCGCCCTGCTCGGCGGCAATGTTACCCAGCCCCGGCCCGCCGCGCGTAATATCGGCGATCACGCAGGGTAGCTCCGCGCCGGCCATGTAGCTGATCCCCTCCTGCATCAGGCTGATGCCCGGCCCGCTCGACGCTGTCATGGCGCGCACGCCGGCCGCCGCGCCCCCGTATAGCATGTTGATGGCCGCCACCTCACTCTCGGCCTGTACGTAAACACCGCCCACCCTGGGCATGTACTGAGCCGCGGTTTCGGTGATCTCGCTGGCAGGCGTAATGGGATAACCATAAAACGCGCGGCATCCCGCCAAAATGGCGCTCTTGACGATGGCTTCGTTGCCCTTCATCAGTTGCTTGCGCATGCAGTCGCTCCCTCCACGGTCCTGGTTGCCCCGCTTTTCTCCCCGCTCGCCAGACGCAGCACCGTAATCGCGCCCGGCTCAGGGCACACCATGAAGCAGATGCTGCACCCGGTGCATCCCGAACCCAAATACACCGCCGTGCGGTAGCCGTAGTGGTTCAGCCGCTCGCTCATCGCAATCACCTTCGGCGGACAGGCCTCGATGCAAAGACAGCAGCCTTTGCACTCTGCTTCGTCGACCTTCAGGATGCCCCGATCCTGTTTCATCTCATCGGTCATTTTCTTCACCCCTCCACGGCTTACCCGCTTGCTGACTTGCTTCCCTAGGTCTCTGGCCGCATAATTTTGTGCTTTCCCACCCAGAGTTGGTACAACTTCACGCGGTCAGAGACCTAGGCAAATGCGTTCTCCGTCTTTCGCTCCATATAGTGCGCGCGCACCGCAAAATCCTCAAGCTCTGCCTGGAAACGCGGATCGGCAATCGCAATCAGCGCCTCTGCCCGCTCGCGCAGAGTCTTCCCGTGCAGATAGGCAACGCCGTGCTCGGTCACGACGTAGTGCACATCGGCGCGCGACGTCACCACGCCACCGCCCGGCTCCAGCATCGGAACAATGCGCGACACCGTGCCTCCCCGCGCCGTGGACGGCAGCGCAATAATTGGCACGCCACCCTTCGACCGCGCGGCTCCGCGAATAAAATCCACCTGCCCGCCAAACCCGCTGTAGGGCCGCGTGCCAATGGAATCGGCGCACACCTGGCCTGTCATATCCACCTGCAACGCACCGTTGATGGCCACCATGCGGTCGTTCTGCGCCACCACAAACGGATCGTTCGTGTAGCTGATCAGCCGGAATTCGAATGCCGGGTTCTCGTGGATGTAATCGAAGAGCCGTCGCGTGCCCAGCACAAATGCCGCCACCGCCTTGCCGCGGTGCAGTGTCTTGCGCGCGCCGTTGATCACCCCGGACTCCATCAGATCGATCACGCCATCGGGAACCATCTCGGTGTGAATGCCCAGATCGCGCTTATCGGTCAGGGAATGTAAAACCGCCTCGGAGATGGCCCCGATGCCGGTCTGCAAGGTCGCGCCGTCGGGAATCAGCGAAGCCACATTCCGCGCCACCCGCGTGTGCACCTCCGTCGCCGCCTCAGCTTCAAGCTCCAGCAGCGGACGGTCGCTCTCCACAATGGCCGAGATGCGGCTGATATGCACTGCCGTGTCGCCGTGTGTGCGCGGCATCTGCCGGTTTACCTCGGCAATCGCAATCGGCGCGCAACGCAACATCGCCTGCGTACAATCCACCGTGGTGCCCAGGCTCAAAAATCCGTGTTCGTCCGGCGGCGAAACCTGCATCAGCACCACGTCGAGCGGCAATGCGCCGCTCTCGAAGAGGCCCTCGATCTCGCTGAGAAAGATCGGCGTGTAGTCGGCGCGGCCGTTGCGCACCGCATCGCGCACGTTGTCGCCCAGAAACAGGCCACGATGCCGGAAGTGTCCTTCATACTCAGGCCGCGTATAGTCGGCGGCGCCGAGCGTCTTCATGTGGATGATCTCGACGTTGTGCAGCTCGGGGGCGCGCGCCACCAATGCGTCCACAAGGACAGAGGGAGTCCCACAGCCGGATTGAATCCAGACGCGAGCACCCGATTCTACCGCTTCCAGCGCCTGCGCGGCGCTCATGCGCTTGCGCTGGTATTCTTCGCTCCAGGTCATCTTCAACCACCTCCAAATCACTCACCGCTCTGCGCCGGAATCCGCCTCACATACCGCGCCTCTCGGAGTTGGGAATGGCACTCCTTCAAACCCGCGTTATTCTGCGCCTCAAAAAAAGGGGGATGCAGTGACGGTTATCACTTATCTCTTGCACGTTAAGGGCAGTTTTTTATGAAATAGTTGGCAAATCTATCGATATTCTCAATATTCGTAATCATTTTATGCGCAGAAAGATATTTTTCGCGCATTTCAACTTTAAGCACCGTTTTCGGGGCCTCCCGATGCACGGAATTTGCAGGATCGCCGCGGAAAGGGGGCAGGAATTGGGCCGGCGAAGAGTGCCGCGACAATACAAAAATACAGGTGGTGAACCACCCGCAACGCGTATAAAACAAACGGGATCGGCAGAACTCCCGTAATCAGTTGCTCTTCTTGGAACTGCCGGCGGCAAAGGAGGGCAGATCGATCGCCATGAGAGTAAACCGGGTCTGGCCGGGCGCCGAACTTTCGAACGCCACAATATGCTGGTGCCTCGCCGACCCAGCTCTGAGTTGATAGCCCTTCTCGTTCGAAGACCGATTACCCGCGCTGACACCCTTGTCGCCGACGGTGACGTTCATCTGGCCCTTGTTGTCGCAGGCCAGGCCCTCTGAGGTCTTCGCCGGCGTCCCTACCGGCACGCCATCCTGACAGGAGATCACGTCGCCATAACGATCAAGCGCTTTTTTATAATATGCGGCAACCTTGTCCTGGTTATCGGCTACAGAGTAGTTGACGATCTTGACACGCATCTCCCAGTCGCCAAAACCCATGTGGACATCGGCCGATTTATCGTCGTCGCTATCTGGCGCAATCTTGGCGCCAGGATAAACCGGCAATCCCAAATCGGCCGCTGTTGTCTGGTCCGTATTTACATGAACCCCGCCAAAAGGCGTGTCCACCTGAACGTTCTTATCCTCGCCGTTTGCGCCCTTCTCTGTGTGGATTCTGCATCCAGCCACTGCGGCCGCCAAAGTCAGGCAGGCCAGCAGTCCGGCCGCGCCCGCAATCGGATTTGTTTTCATGGCAATCGCCCTCAGGACTCGTTATACGCCGCCGGGGCCGAAATGGTTCCGGAAATCGGAGACAGATCTGCCACGGAGTTGCGCAGAGCGCAACTCCGTGAGGGTTTACAGCTTAGTGCTCTGAGGGCTTGTCTTCCTTGCTGCTGGTCGCAAAGAGAATCGACGCCGCAAAAACGGCAAGAATCACAGGCACAACGAAAAATGGGGAAGAGATGTGCATAGCTCGAAGCTCCTTCTTGGTTTCAGAGTAGCAGAACCTAAAACAGGGGCCAAGTCTCAGGGAACAGGGAACCGATTAAGCGTTCAAACCCTTTCAGAGCTCTCCCTACTGTCGGCTGACAGCTTGGAGCCTGTTTTTCTGTTCCCTGTTCCCTGTTCCCTAGTCCCTAGTCCCTAGTCCCTAGTCCCTAGTCCCTGCC
>JAJYFA010000138.1 GCA_021790995.1 Acidobacteriota bacterium | reverse complement strand
TTTCTACCGTCCCAGAGGCCAATTTCTACAGTCTGAACAGCGCTAACGGTGGAAAATTGGCCACGGTGCGCCCCATATACAAGGTTATTGAGACAATTCGTTGGTCAAGGAATTCCAAATGCGTTTGTCCTGCCAGTTCCACGGTTGCGTTGTTGCAGGGCCGATGTTTGCGAGCGACGGCGGCTGCCAATTTCACGACTTGCAAAGTAAACCTCATGCGGGTCAGTGCGCGGCGGCTGTTTCTCCGGTGGCGCATTTGGAGATCAGCGGGGGCAAGCTGCGCAAGGTTTTCAGGTGGGAGTCAAGCGACTGCATACGGTCGATTTCGTTGGAGATCTCGTCGTTCTCGTGCTGGTAGTGCTGGAGCATCGCGTCCATGAAGTAGGGCATGTTTCCGGCCAGCCAGAGATCGCGGTAACGGTTGCGCAGGTAAGTGTTATCGTTGCGCAGATCGAGAAGAAGTCCGTCGCTTGAGTAAATGCGCTCGATCTTTTCGGCAGCCTGACTGGGTTGCGTGGATGCCTCGGTGCGTGCGTCGCGATAAATGCTGTCAATATAGCGCGTGTAAGCTGCCTTTTCGCCCAGATAATCGAAACGTCTGGCGCCGAACTCGACAAAGTCGAGGAGATCCTGGTTGCGAGCGGCCAGAGAGCGGGACGTGCGCAGGTCTTCAATGACCCACTCGGCCAGCAGGCGGACCTGGCTGGCGACGGGAGCAAGCGAGAGATAGAGCTGCTGGCCGTCGGGCGTGAAAGGATCGAGCCACATCAGGCGATCCGTAGCGTCGTAGGAGACAACCTGCCGCAGCGTGCGATGAATGTCGGACAGGTGCTCGATCTCCTGCTCAAAATGGTGGCCGGGAGCGCGATAGAAGGCCCAGTCGTAGGCGTTGGCAAATTGCGCGTCGTCGATCGTGGGCTGCCAGGCGGCTGCGGCTCCATAGAGCAGGCCGTACCACGAAAAATCGAAGAGGCTTTCACCGTCATCAACCCAGGTGGTGTTCACGATGCCAGTCGATCCCATGCGGTGGCCCGCTTCGGCGAAGCCGCGGATGTTGGGCAGTGCAACGGAGTAGTTGGGAAAAACCTGGTTCCAGTTGTCGACACCGGGCGCGACCCAGGTTTCGATTCCGGCACCGCGAAAGGGCGCGATCATACGATCGAATCGCGCGGGATCGGAGATCCAGTAGTCCCACGGCATCGCAATCAGATCGTGGGGTAACTGCTTGAGCAGATCGGGGTATTGCTGGGCGATGTCGCCCCAGAACAGAATGCGGCGGCCGAGCGGGCGAAGCGCGGCCTCGCGGAGCTTCAACTCGTCGACGTAAATCTGGCCCTTGCCTTTGCTTTTGACGAGGGCTTGCGATCTGCCTTCGCCGAGTTCGAAGGGTTCGTCGGCGCCGATGTGCAGGAACGGGCCGGGGAAGTACTTCACCAACTCGTCGAACATGGTCTTGACCAGGTCGATGTTTCCCGGCGCTCCGGGCGCCAGGACATTGCCGTAAGGCATTTCGACAAGGTTCTGGTATCGCTCCTTGCGGAGGATCCAGTGCATGTGGCCGAGAGATTCCTGCTGGGGAATGATCGTAATGCGATAAGGCCTGGCGAAGGCGACTAGTGCCCGCGCTTCGGCGGGCGTCATCGCGCCTCCGGGTTTTGCCACCAGAGGCAACGAGGAGTAATCGAAGCTGTTCTCGAAGTAGAGCATCAGCACGTTCTGTTTGTACTCGGCAAGCAGCGTGACGGTGCGTTCGAGATCGCTCAGGGTTGGTACCGGCCCCTGGCTGAGACTCACCTGAGAGCCACGCCAGCGCATTGCGGGCCAGTCAACGATTTTGAGTGCGGGAACGGAGATGGAGTTTCCATCAGGCCGGAGCAACTGGCGCAAGGTCTGCACGCCATTGAAGATTCCCGCGCCTGACGCAGCGACGATGGCGGCGCGATGCGCATCGGCCACCAGAACATATCCCTCGAGTTGAGCCGCCTGCGGAAGCGTCAGTCCGGCGCCGGAGAGGATCTGATTTGCCTGCGGCGTTCCCGTCCGGGCGAGTACAAAGGTTGCGGTTCCCCGGCCCGCGCAGACCTTCGCCGAGTAGCCGGCCGTGCGCGCGATCTCCCCGGCCAGCAAGCCTGCTGCGAACCGGTCTTCCTGATTGCCACAGGCGATGCGCGAAAGAGCAGGCACGCGAAGCGCGCCCTGCCCGACCTTTACCGAGCGGGGATAGGGAATCAACTGCAGGTCGGGCGAAGGAGTTGGCGCGGCAAACAGGCCGCTTGCAGAGAAGCTCGCTACCGCAAGGAATGCTGCAAGGTAAACTGCACCGCGGAAAGAGATACGCTTCAATGTGCAGAGAGGAATCCCATCTGGCGGGAGACGACGGTGCAAGAAGCCATGCACTTTTTCACGCATGAAGATTCTCTTCCCCGGAAGTTGCATCACATCTTCGCCGGCGGCAGGTGCCGGGCGAGAATGCCGCGGATATTCTCGCATTCAGTCGCAGATAGCGGGGTAACGTAAGGCTCACCGGCGGCCCGTTCGCAAATGCCCAGGTAGCGTAACGCTTCTTCGAACGCGCTCCACACCCCGCCCTGACGGAATATCTGCCAGATCTCAGTGAGCACTCTCTGCCGATCCTTGGCGGTTTCGATGTCACCTTTCAGAAAGGCTTCATAGAGTTCAACCGCAACGCGCGGGCAAAGGTTGTGCACTCCTCCGACGCACCCTTTGACTCCCATCTGCAGGCCGACGACGATCAGAAATTCGCTGCCGGTGAGCACGGTAAAGTGCTCTTCGTTGCGAGTCAGTTCGAGGAGCAGTTGAAGATTGACGCAATCCTGATTGCTTTCTTTGACGCCGACCAGATGCGGAATCTGCGCCCGCAGCCGCACGATGGTTTCCGGTTGGATCGGGTTCTGGGTGAGGACGGGGTTGTCGTAGATCACGATGGGCAGATCGACGGATGCGGCAATCTCGGAAAAGTAGCGGACGAGCTGATCCTGGCTGGCGAGATAGAAGAGCGGAGCCAGAACGGAGAGGTGGGTGATTCCGAGACGGGCCATTTCGCGCGCGCGTGCAACAGCGCGCGTGGTGCTGAGCTCGCCGAGTCCTGCCATAACAGGGACGCGTCCCTGAACAGTGTCGACCACGGTCTCGATGGCGCGGATTTGTTCCGCGTCGGTCAGGAAGGCGAAGCCGCCCATGGAGCCGTTCACGAAGACACCGTGAACGCCGCCGTCAAGAACATAACGGGCAAGGCGCCGCAGCCCTTGCACATCCACGTGGCCCTCGGCATCGAGAGGTGTTCCAAGTGGCGGGATCACGCCGGATAGAGTCTGCAATCTCATAAACTGTCGACAGTTTACGTTTACCAGACTGCGGCGTCAAGCCCTATTTTTGCATAGTGGATGCAATGGGATGGCGCGGATGGAATACGCGGCGGCGATGGTTTTTCCTTGAGCCTGCCGTTTGTTTCCGCGTTGACCATGAAGGTGAAAAGGCGCGTTGTCTCGCGCGAGACCGGCCGATGCGAATCGTTCTGTTGCTTTATGACTGTCGACAGAATACAATAGCCTGAACGCTGGACCTCTTGTTCCCGGAGACACCGTGAACCATCTCGCAATCGCCCCAGAATTGTTCCGTCCTGACGGGTTCGAACGCGGTCGGGTGCATCGGCTGAGTCTTATGTCAGGCGCACAATCGATTCCCGTTCTGCTGGTTCGGGGTGAGGCGGCCGGCAAGACACTGGTGGTGACGGCAGGGGTCCATGGCGACGAGTACGAAGGGGTTCGCGCCATTCTGGAGACAGTTGCGTCGCTCGATCCCAGGGCGATGCGCGGAGACCTTCTGGCCGTTCCGGTAGCGCACCCGGCGGCATTCCGAGCGGCGCGGCGCACGAGTCCTCTGGATGAGTTGAATCTGGCGCGGGTCTTCCCTGGCGACAGCGCAGGCAAGCCCACGGAGATTGTTGCGGCGGCGCTTGCAGGGGCGGTGATCGTACACGCTGATTTCTATCTCGATCTGCACAGCGGCGGCATCGCCTACGCCATGCCAACCATGGCCGGCTACGATGCCAGCGATGGGCGCAGCGCGGCTGCGGCCCGCATCTTTGGCGCAGAGACGATCTGGGGGCACGCGACGATCGCTCCCGGCCGCACAATTTCCTTCGCGCGTGCGCGCGGCATTCCGTGGATTTATACCGAAGCGCGCGGTGCGGCGCGCATCGACCCGGACGATCTGCGCATGATGAAGCAGGGAATCCTGAATCTCCTGTGTCACCTTGGAACACTGCCGGGCGAGCCGGTCGTAAGACCGATCAGGTACAAGCTGAGCGGAGACGGCGACACAGATCGCGGCATCTCCGCAGGGCATGAAGGATTTCTGTTGAACCACGTGCGCCTGCTTGAAGAAGTAACGGAGTATCAGCGACTGGGTGTTCTGGTGGACGTGCTGGGCGAGCCGATGGAGGAGTATCGGGCGCCGCGGTCCGGCACCGTGGCGCTGATTCATGAGTTTCCGGTGGTGAAGCCGGGAGATTCGCTTTACCTGATTGCCGACCGCGAACGATGAGCTTCCCAAGGCAATGGATCGGAGTTGTTTTGGTTGCTTTGCCCACTACGTGTCACTGGACCGCCCATGCGCCACTGCCCAAGCCACGCGCCGGCTATGCCGCGGGCGTACTGGCTGGCCGCCTGATCGTCGCCGGCGGCAGCAGTTGGATCGATGGCATGAAAGCGCAGACTGCGGCAACGGATGCGTTTGATCCGGAATGCAATTGCTGGAGCAGGATGCCACCACTGCCGGTCGCGTTGAGCGATGCGGAGTCGGTGACGGTGGGCGGTAAGCTGTTTGTCCTGGGCGGAACGTATAGATCCGAGGGATTGCGGCAGGTCTACGCCTTCGACGGCCAGAGCTGGAAGCTGCGCGGAGACATGGAATTACCCGAGCCGCGGCTTTTGGGAGCAGCCGTAACCGACGGCCGAAGAATCTTCCTATTGGGAGGAATCTCCAAACCCGGCGACTATGCGTCGGGATTGAAGACGGTGTGGAGCATCGACCCGGACGATGCGGCGCGCGGCTGGACTGCTTTGCCTGACCTTCCGGGAGCGGGGCGTGTCTCCTTCGGCGCGGTCTTTGAGAGCGGCAGGATTCTTGTCATTGGCGGATATCGGGCGGATCGCTCAGTACGCGGAAATATGAAAGACATCTGCTCCTTCAATACCTCCTCGCGGCAATGGTCCAGAACAGGCACTCTTCCCGAGGGACGGCGAGCGATGGCCGCAATCGTGGCGAATCATGGTGTCTTCCTGCTGGGAGGCTTCACTCAAGACTTCAGCGCCGACATTCTGGCGCTCAGTGAACACAGCGCGGTGCGGATCGGAAAACTCCCTCAACCCGTGGCTGACGCAAAATTCTTTGTCATTGGACCGCGATGGTATACGACAGGCGGAGAGATCGGAATCCAGATCCGCGGATCCCAAACCTGGTCGGGAGAGTTTGTCTGCCCGTCTGAGGAGAATCGACAGTGAGCGAGACCAACGCAGTTTCTTCATCGATCTTTGATGCATCAGAACATGAGACTCGCCTGCGCAGCAAAGCCAAAGGCTCGCTGGCGCGCGGCGAGCGAGCGCGGCGCACATTGGCGGGTGGCGTTTCCAGCGGACTGCGCCGTACAGCGCGGCCATTTCCGCTCTACTTCGAGCGGGGCAGTGGCGCGCGGCTGTGGGATGTGGACGGCAATGAGTACGTCGACTACATGCTGGGTTGGGGTCCGCTCATTCTGGGCCACGCGCCAGAGCCGGTGAGCCGCGCGGTTGCTGAGCATCTCCACCTGGGCCACACCTTCGGTGCACAGCATGACCTGGAGTTCGAGGTTTCCGAATTGCTGGCGCGACTGATTCCCTGTGCGGATTCCGTGGCCTATGCCAACAGCGGCACGGAGATTGTGCAGGTGGCGCTGCGGTTAGCGCGTGCTTACACTTCGCGGCCGCGCTATTTGAAGTTCGAGGGCCATTACCACGGATGGGATGACAGCGTACTGGTCAGCTACCATCCGTCGGAGCAGGAACTCCGCCAGTTCGGCGACAAGGCTGTGCCGGCGGGACTGGGCCAACGTCCGGGTGCGGCGCCGATCGTGGCGCAGTGGAACGATCGCGAGAGCGTTGAACGGGCATTCGAGGAGCACGGAGAGGAGATTGCGGCGGTGATCTGTGAGCCGCTGCTCTGCAACAGCGGATGCATTCCGCCAGATTCAGGCTTTCTCGAATTTTTGCGCGAGATCACGCGGCGCACGGGTACGCTGCTGATCTTTGACGAGGTCATCACAGGATTCCGGCTGGCACTGGGAGGCGCGCAACAGCATTACGGCGTGACTCCCGATCTGGCGACCTATGCCAAGGCGGTGGGCGCGGGCTTGCCATTGAGCGTGCTGGCGGGCAGGGCCGAGTATATGGAGATGATCGCCTCGGGCAAAGTGGTTCATGCCGGAACGTTGAATGGGAACCCACTCGTTCTGGCCGCTGCGAAAGCCGCTCTGGAGACGCTGGCGGCCGACGGCGGCGCTGTGTACAGGAAGATGTGGCAGTTGGGCGATCGTTTGCGTGACGGAGTTTTAAGCCGGCTGCGCGCGGCCTGCGTTCCCGTCGTTGCCACGGGCGGAGGCCCGGTCTTTCAGCTTCTTTTCCAGACGAATACGCCGCGCACTTATCGGGACACGCTTGCCGCGGACCGCGCGCTGTATGGCGATTTTGCCGTGGGAATGCTCGACGAGGGAATTACGCTATTGCAAGACGGACGATGGTATCTGTCTACCGCACACGATGAGCGCGAAGTTGAGGACACGCTCAGCGCGGTGGATCGGTTGCTGCGGTAGCGGGGTCGCAGCGGAAGATTTTGTGGATCGATTTTTCTGTTGCGTTGCAGCGCCGCGCCGAATGGACCGCCCCAATGGAAGAGAGTTCATGCGAATCCTAAATCAACTTGCGATGATCGGCAGTGCGCAGTTCGGCCTGAGCAGCCGATTGGATTGCCATATGTATGCAGTGCGCTCGCCTGAGGGCGTGGTGCTGGTTGACGCCGGCTCGGGGCTGGGCGAAAGAGAAGTTGCCGCGCATCTTGATGCGGACTTTCCCGGCGTTGCCGTCGCAGGTTTGATCCTGACTCACTCGCACATGGATCACTCGGGCGGCGCGGAGGCATTGCGCAAGAGATTTGGTTGCAAGCTTTTCGTTTCCAAGGAGACACGGCCCATTCTCGAATCCGCCGATGAGGAACGCAGCGGATTGCGGCGCGCTCGCGAGATGGGTGGCTATCCGGAAGATCTGCACATGAAGCCGTGCGCTATCGACTGGGCCTATCAATCCGGCGAAGCGTTCGAGGCAGGGGGCCGGCGATGGCGCACGGTGCATGTGCGCGGACACTCGAACGACAGCTACTGCCTGATGACAGAAATCGAGGGCCGCAACGCTTGTTTCAGCGGGGATGTGGTCTTTTACGGAGGCGTGCTGGGCGTCATCAATTCGTGGGACTCGGACCTTCATGGATACGTGGAGGATTTGCCGCAGTTAGCGAATGCGAAGATCGACATGCTGCTGCCTGGCCACGGGCTGTTCACGCTGAAGAATGGGCAGCGGCACGTTGATGCGGCGATACGGTCGCTCGAAAACGGATTTCTTCCGCAGCAGATCGGACAGGGGGCGGCGATTTTCTGATGGCGACTATTCACGAAGGCGATCCCTGCGCAATGCGCGCCACCATGGGCGAAGGCAATACTCCGCTGGTTGCGGCAGTCGCGCAGTCAGTGCCGGAAGGCGGCCGGCTGTACTTCAAACTCGAAAGCTCGAACCCGACTGGCTCCTATAAAGACCGCTTTGTCGCCGCGGAGGTGACGCGCATGTTGCGCGCAGGCGCCAGGGCATGCCTGGCCACATCCTCGGGCAACACCGGCTCCGCGCTGGCGGCTTACTGCGCGCGCTACGGAGTGCGTTGCCTGATCCTGGTGAACCACGATGCACCCAAAGGAAAGCTGCTGCAGATGCAGGCGCACGGCGCGCACGTGCTGCGCGTGCCAGAGTTCGTTTCGAATCCAGCCATCACATCCGCCGTTTTTTCATTGCTTCAGAACTTATCGGAGCGATGGAAGGTTCCACTTGTCGTATCGGCATTTCGCCATTGTCCCGAAGGCATGAAGGGCGTTGAAGCGATCGCCGGAGAGCTGGCTGAGGCCCAACCCGATCACGTCTTTGTTCCTGTGGGCGGCGGTGGACTCTATTCCGCAGTCACGCAGGGTTTTTTGTCGGCGGGTGGAAGGCTGCCGCGCATTCATGGTGTTCAGCCGGAGGGCTGCCTGACGATGGTGGCAAGCTACCTGAACGGCTCCGATCGGATTGCTCAGGTTGAGAGCACCACGCGCATCAGTGGACTATCGGTTCCTACCGACATTGACGCGAGCCGCGCACTGCGCCTGGTGCGAGAGTGCGGAGGCTCGGGCATTGCAGTGAGCGACGATGAAGTTTTTCGCGCCCAGCGGATTTTGATGGAGCGCGAAGGAATTTATGCAGAACCGGCAGGAGCCACGGCCTTCGCCGGCTGGAGACGCGCGGTGGAAGTCGGCACGGTCGGCAAAGACGAAACCGGCGTGTGCCTGGTGACAGGGCATGGATTCAAGGATCCGGTGTCAGTGGAACGAATCGCTGCAGAGCACGAAGCCATGACGGTGGAAGTCGCGAACCTTGAGGACGCGATCGGCAATCTGCTGCAGTGAGCAGCAAAGGCAAAGGAGAGCGCGAGTTGCTTGAGGGAAAAGTCATTGTCGTAACGGGCGGCGCCGCGGGCATCGGGCGCGGCATCTGCGAGGCGCTCACCGCTAACGGCGCGCGCGTGGCAGTGGTGCAGCGATCTGTGGAGGCCGCGGAGCGTGCTGCTGCTCCACATCGCGGGGCGCGCGGATTCTGCGCTGATATCAGTGACCACGCGCAGGTCGAGAGAATGATTGAAGCAGTGGTAAACAGCTTTGGACAGGTCGACGGGCTGGTCAACAACGCCTCGGTCACGGGGCCGAATGCACTCTCGCCGTTTCCGTCGATGACGCCGGAACAGGTACACAGAATCGTGGACTCCAACCTGAAGGGCACCATCTGGTGTTCCCAGGCAGTTGCACGGCATCTCATTGGCCGTTCAGCGCCCGGCGCCATCGTGCACATCTCCAGTGTGGCCGCTTTCGCCGCGCAGGAACTGGCGTCTGTCTACTGCGCAACCAAGGCGGCGCAGGTTTCGCTTGCGCAGTCCATGGCGCTTGAACTTGCTCCTTACAACATTCGCGTAAACGCGGTGGCTCCCGGCGATATCTGCACCGAAACGAGCGCCGAGATCGCCGAAGAGGTGCGCAACCGCGGAGCGCAAGGCAAGTACCTGCGCGTAACGCCTCTTGGGCGCCGCGGCCTTCCGAGCGAGATCGGCGATGCGGTGGTCTTCCTGCTGAGCGAAAAGGCTTCCTTTATTACCGGCACAACGCTCACTGTGGATGGCGGTCTGCTGGCGTCGTGAACCGCCGGGCCGCTGGTTCGCGAAACTGAGTGCAGATGGCCTGAGACGCATAAACTCCGGCACAGGGCTGGCCGTAGAAGTGAAAAGTTCGCGGGAGTAAACCATGAACGTGGCAATGCTGGGATTCTTGCACGAGTCAAACACGTTTCTGGCGGCGAAGACGGGGTATGAAGACTTCGCACGAGTTTCGCTGACTCGCGGCGACGCGATGATCGAGCGATGGCGCAGCGCGCGGCACGAACTCGGCGGCATGATCGCCGGTTGCGCCGAGACCGGGCTCAAAATCGCCGGAGGCATGGCTGGCCTGGCGATGCCGAGCGGCACGATTACTGCCGAGAGCTACGAGCAACTTGCGTCGGAACTCCTGGCTGCGCTCAAAGAGGCGCTCCCTGTCGATGGAATTCTCATGGCGCTGCACGGCGCCACTGTGAGCGAGCAGTTTCCCGACGCCGATGGTGAGTTGCTCCGGCGCGTGCGGCAGCTTGTGGGCCCGGAGCTGCCGATTGTTGTCACGCTCGATCTTCATGCCAACATCTCGCCGGCGATGGCCCGCCACAGTTCGGCGCTGATCGTGTATCGCACCAATCCGCATCTCGATCAATTCGAACGCGGACACGAAGCGGCGCTGCTGATAGCAAAGATTTTCCGGCACGATGCGAACCCTGTGCAGGCGCTCGAAACGCCGCCGCTCGTGCTGCCGATCTCGTGCCAGTACACAAAGGTGGATCCGGCGCGTCAGCTCTACGCGGATCTCGATGAGGTGCGCGCCTGGCCCGGAATTCTGAGCGCCAGCGTCGCGATGGGATTCTACTTCGCCGATGTTGAAGAGATGGGGGCATCGTTTGTGGCTGTTTCCGACAGCGACGCAGCACTGGCTCACCGGGCGGCAATGTGGATGGCGACGCGCGCATGGGAGCGGCGGCAGAGCTTTCTCGCGCACCTGCCCGATGCTGCAACCGCTGTACGCCAAGCGATGCAATCCGGGAACAAGCCGGTCGTGCTGATGGACATTGGAGACAATATCGGCGGAGGCAGCCCTGCGGATTCAACGATTCTCTTCAGCGAAGTCATGCGACAGGGCGGACGCAACGCCATGGTGATTCTGTGCGATGCTGAAGCCGTGCGCGCCTGCGCGGCCTCGGGAGTAGGAAGCCGCATCGCATTACGGGTCGGCGCCAAAAGCGATGATCGCCACGGAGCGCCGGTTGCGATCCAGGGCCGAGTGCGCAGCTTGTCGGACGGAATCTTTGTGGAGAGACAGGTGAGGCACGGTGGCTGGGGAGGCGGGAATCAGGGGTTGACCGCCGTGGTCGAGACCGACGAACAGCACACAGTAGTTCTCACCAGCTTGCGCATGGCGCCGATGAGCCTCGAACAGGTGATCAGCCTCGGCATCCATCCCGAGCAGAAGGATATTCTCATCGTCAAGGGCGTCGTCGCTCCCCGCGCAGCATACGAGCCGATTGCAGGCGAACTGATCCTGGTCGATACTCCCGGCGTAACATCAAACAATCCGGCGAACTTCAATTACCGGCACAGGCGCCATCCGCTCTATCCGCTGGAGATCGACGCGG
>JAJYFA010000137.1 GCA_021790995.1 Acidobacteriota bacterium | reverse complement strand
ACCGATTAAGCGTTCAAACCCTTTCAGAGCTCTCCCTACTGTCGGCTGACAGCTTGGAGCCTGTTTTTCTGTTCCCTGTTCCCTGTTCCCTAGTCCCTAGTCCCTAGTCCCTAGTCCCTAGTCCCTAGTCCCTGCCTTCGGATAATCCACCCGAATGGTCAGAATTTCGTAGGGATGGATCGGAACCTTTACCACGTCGCCCACGACCTTGAGCGGATCGCCCTGGGGCTGCTCCATCAGGTTGGTGACGGTCGCGCCAATCGCGCCCGCTGGCACGTGGAACTCCGCGGTCGCCGGCTTGCCCGCCCACTCATAGACGCGGAAGATCAGGCCATTCGCGTCTTCGGCTTTTTTGACGGCAGTGAGCACCACGTTGTCGGGCGAAACCGAAGCGAAGGAGTGTTCTGCGGGCAGCACACCCGGATGCGTCGTGGTCGCAACCGCCTCAAGCGGGTAACCGTACTCCCAGCCATGGCGCACGGTAAGCGCGTCCTTCCACGTGCCCGCGTGCGGATAGATCGCGTAGTGGAAGTGTTGATGGCCCATATCGGCGTTGGGATCGGGCGATTTGGGCGAACGCAGCAGCGAGAGCCGCAGCACATTGCCCACGGCGTCGTAGCCATACTTATCCTGGTTGAGCAGACTCAGGCCGTAGACCTTGCCGTCCGCTCCCTTGCCCGAAATATCGGCCCAGCGCATCGCCGGCACTTCGAACTGCGCCTTGTCCCAGGAGTTGTTGCGTGTAGTCGGCCGCTCGATCTCGCCATAGGGAATCTCGTAGGTGGCAAAGTCGCTCTTCACAGCCAGCGGGAAGGCAGCCTTGAGCAGAATGTGCTTCTCGCGCCAGTCGATGTTATTTCCGACATCTACCACGTCGCTAAGGAGACTGATGGTCTGAACAAACTTCGAATCTCCCCAATGGAAGACGATGCGAATCGACGGACGCGCTGTGTCGCCATGCATCAGTTCTACCGAGTCCGCCTTGCCAATCGTGCTGGGCGGCACATCGAGCGTTCCCGGATCGATGTTCCAGGCGTCGTAATCCTTTGGATCGTCCTTGAAGAACTGAAGTTGGTTGCCGCAGGAGTCCGGCGCCAACGTCTCCACAGCGTCTTCTTCGAGCTTCGTAATACAGCCGGTCGCCTTGCTCACCACAACACGCAGATTGTCGTTGCGCAATTCAATGGAATCGCCCAGATCCTTGGCCGAAGAGTCCATTGTTGTCTTCGTGGCAGTCGGAACAACCCGGACGACCTCGTAACCCATCGGCGGAACACCGGAAACATGGAAGGTCAAGTGCGCCACTCCCGTCTTCGGATCGATCTCCGACCGGATGGGGACGCTCTTCTTTTGCGACGCATCGACCAGCACAACGTCCTTCACGCCCGCCGAAGGAAGTTGCACCTTGGCCCTCACATCGCCAGACCGCTCCCAACCCAACGGGTTGTAAATCAGGATCGGGACGCCATTGCCGGCCGTGCTCACGCGCTCGGCCACCGTCTGCAGCGCGTGAGACGAAATCTGATTCGTCGACATGCGCACCCATCCATAGTCCTTCTGCGCATCCTTGTAAATGTCGGCGATGCCCGATCCCGCCGCCAGATCGTGGAACTGGTTGAACAGCACCTTCTTCCAATCTTCCGTGATCTCGTCCGAAGGGTACGCCCGTCCGGCCAGGACCCAGGCCAGCGACGACCACTTCTCGGCGTTCAACACCTCCTCTTCGGAGTCACGCATGCTCTTCTTGTGCTTGGCCTGCGTAGTAAAGACGCCGCGGTGGTATTCAAGATAGAGTTCGGTATCCCACGTGGGAATCGCAACCTTGCCCGGCACTGCCGCCGGCGACTCATAACCCTTGGCGATCGACTGGTAGTCCCACACCCGGCTCTGAGGCGCAATCTCCTTTTCGACCGAGGAGAAGAAGCTCTGCGCCGTGCCGAACTGATACTTCGGCGTCACAGGCTCGCCTCCATTGGCTGCCACGGTTGCCGCCGAAGGCGTGGCCCAGTGAAAACCCTCATCCAGCATCGCGCGCGTCGGCCCTCCGCCGTGATCGCCGACGCCGTAGAGGTCCATCATCTCACCCATTCCCGGCGAAAGCTTTCGGGCGGAAGCGAGATCACTGGAAAGCCTTACGGGCCCCAGGTCGCGGTTGCCATAGCCACGCGGGAAGTACGTGAGGACCTTCGACCCATCTGGCGACTCCCACCAGAACAACTTGAACGGCAGTTGATTCGTGTCGTTCCAGGTCATCTTTTGCGTCACAAAGTAGTCAATTCCACTCTTCTTGTAGATCTGCGGCAGTTGCCAAGTGTACCCGAACGAATCCGGATTCCAGCCAATGCGCACATCGACGCCATAGTTCTGCTCGAACCAGCGCTTGCCCACCAGAATCTGGCGCACCAGCGATTCGCCGTCAGGCATATTCAAGTCCGGCTCGACCCACATGCCGCCAACGATCTCCCAGCGACCCTCTTTGATCCGCTTCTTGATCTCATCGTTGAGCGACGGGTATTTGTTAGCCATCCACTGGTTATATGCCGCAGCCGACTGCGTATAGACGTAATCGGGGTACTCATTCATCAACTGGAGCGCCGTGCCGAAGGTACGATGCACCACATCGACGGTCTCCGTCCACGGCCACAGCCAAGCCGCATCGATGTGCGAGTTGCCATCGAGCAGGAAGGTGGCCTGCTGCATCAGCGGCCGCAACACCTCAAGCTTTTCCTGTGCCGCCTTAAGGCTGGCGTCGAACTTCTCCTGCGCCTGGGTGCGCGTCTCTGCGTTGCCCGCTTCAGCCGCGTCCAGGGCATTCAAGTCCACAGCGGCGATCGCCTGGTTCAGAATCTCGGTCTTACTCGCATCTCCGGGCGCAAGCGAAGGCAGCAACAGCGCAGAGGAGAGGAACTCATCGGCCAGATCCTGCGGGTTGGGCCTGTTCTCGGGGAAATCGATTTGCATCATCGAGCCACGAAACGGCTTCTGATCGGCGCTCTGTAAGAGCTTGACTGCAACCACGACCTTGTCACCGGGCCGGGCGCTGTCGAACAGCACCACCGGCTCCATGTCTTCGCCCATGGCCACTCGGCGGCCGTTGAAATAAATAATCTCGGGGATCGGCCCGTTGGCGTTGGCTGGGAATTGGAACCTGATGCGCGCGCCGGTCAGGTCGTAGCCGTTCAGGGTTGCGGGAATCTCAATCGTCCGGCGAAACCAGATCGCGCTGGTAGGATAGCGAACGCCAACCTTTGCGGTTTGCCAGCCACTGTCATCGAGATCTGCGGCTTCTCCGTGCGGCAGGTCGCCCTCATGCACCTTCCACGCGCCGGCCGGCAACTGCGACAGGCTCAGCAGCCGCTGCACCACGCTACGCGACTGGGCCGGCAGTTGGGTCGTGGCCAGATACGCCGCGCCTCCGCGTTGCGCCGAGGCAGGAAGCGCAGTCAGCAATACTCCCGCAATCAAAACCGGGAGCGCAAAGATCGACCGGAAAAAATTCAATGACAGTTTCATCGCAAATAGATCCCTCTGCGGCATTGTAGGACATTACACCGAAGATTTCGGGAGCTGTTTTCGCGTCTTCTCTTCGCCACGGCAATCAGCACCCGCGAGCCCATCACCGGCATCCCGCCATCAATTCCCCTGCTCCCTTGCTCCTGATTTTCCCCGTTTTTCCCCCGCAGCCCGCCCAAATGCAATAATCTTGCTTTGTCGCGTATGTCACGATACTTCTCCAGAGTCCGCGAAGCGCTCTTTCACGCCTTCGCGCATGACGTTGTGAACACGGCCAAGGCCGCGGCCTATTCCGGCATGTTGATGTTTTTTCCAACGATCCTCGTCATCACCACGCTCATGGCGCAGGTGGAGGAGGGCCCCTCGCTGGTCGGCGAGACGCGCGCTTTTCTCGAGCAGTTTCTGCCCACCGATACGCTCGACCTTGTGCAGAACTCCATACTCACGCACCGCCTCCACTCGCACGCGGTCGTCCTGTCAGCCGCCAGCCTGAGCTTTTTTGCCGGCCTGGGCGTAATGCTGTCGTTCATGGAGGGCTTTCGCCGCGCTTACAGGCTCCCGCCCGAGAGCTGGACTTTCTGGGGCCTCCGCGCCCGGGGCATCATGCTGGTGTTCATCGTTTTGATTCCGCTATCGCTGGCCTCGCTGGCCATCGTCTTCGGTCATCAGATCGAGGTATGGATGGTCTATTCCGCCAGCCACGATCTGGGGCATCTGGTGGTCATCTTCGGGCGTGTCATCCGCTGGACGACGAGCTTTGCCGCTATCCTGGCCGTGCTCGCCGCGCTCTACCACTTCGGCACCCGGCGCACGGAACACTGGCTTTGGGTGCTGCCCGGCGCCGTCTCCGCCACGATCATCTGGTTCCCCGCCACACTCGCTTACGGCTGGTATGTCACGCGCGTCGGCAACTACTCGCGCATCTACGGCTCCTTTGCCGCCGGCATCGCCACGCTGGTCTGGCTCTACATCACCTCGTTCAGCGTCCTGCTCGGCGCGGAGCTGAACGGCGTTCTCTATTGGGAGCGGCAGAGCGAACTGGCCAGCGAGAAGGCTTCGTCCAAAACGGCCCGAACCTCCAGCTCGAGCAAAGCCGGAAACATCTGAGGGAGCAAGGGAACCTGTAGAATTCGCCATCGATTATTCCATCCCGTCGTCTGCTTCGGCGGCAGAGCATTTCTTCTGCCCGCCGCTGTTTTTCGCGTTTGAGCCTTTCCATTTACAATGGGATTGAAAGCGCCCCACTGCTCCTTTTTATCTAGTCAAAAATTCTGCCAAACTTGAATTATCTTTGGAGCCATCATTCGATGACCTATGCCACTCAGAACCTGGCGAATTTCCCATCGCAGCGGCGCGCGAAGATTGTCGCCACGCTTGGGCCCGCTTCCAACACAGATCTTGTGATTCGCGACATGATCCGCGCCGGCGTCGACGTCGTGCGTCTCAATTTTTCCCACGGCAGCCACGAAAGTAAGGCTGCAGTCATCCAGAAGATCCGGAAGTTGAGCAAGGAAGAGCGCAAGCCCCTGTGCATTCTGGGCGATCTGCAAGGTCCAAAGATTCGCACCGGAGTTCTCAAGGACCATCAACCGGTGCTGTTGAAGGCCGCTCAGCGGCTCACCATCACGCCGCGTGACGTGCCGGGCACCGCATCCCTTGTAAGCACCACCTTCAAGACGCTGGCCGAGAACGTTGAGCAAGGCGCGCGCATTCTCCTCTCCGACGGACTGATCGAGCTGCACGTTCATCAGATCGACGGCGAAGATGTGATCTGCGACATCGTCAACGGCGGCTTGCTGGGCGAGCACAAGGGTATCAACCTGCCCGGCGTCCTGGTGCGCACGCCTTCGCTGACCGAGAAGGACTCGGAGGATCTCGCCTTCGCGCTCAAGCATGACATCGATGCCATCGCCGTCTCCTTTGTGCGCACGGCCGAGGACGTAAGCATGGTGCGCAACCGCGTCATCGCACTGGGCGGCCACACATGGATCATCGCCAAGCTCGAAAAACCGCAGGCGGTCGAGCACCTCGACGCCATTCTGCAAGTCTCCGATGGCATCATGGTGGCTCGCGGCGATCTGGGCGTAGAGGTTCCGCCGGAGAAAGTACCCGCTATTCAGAAGCTCATCATCCGCCGCGCCGCGGCATACGCCAAACCCGTCATCACAGCTACGCAGATGCTCGAATCCATGATTGAGAACCCGCGACCCACGCGTGCCGAGGTCTCCGACGTGGCCAACGCCATCTACGATGGCACAGACGCCGTCATGCTCTCCGGCGAATCCGCCGTAGGCAAATACCCCGTCGAGTCCGTCGCCATGATGTCGCGGATCGTCACCGAAACTGAGCGCCATATCCGGGAAAACATCGAAAGAGATCCCATCGAGCGCCACAGTCACCTGTCGATCGCCGAAACCATCTGCGAAGCCACAGCCCACGCCGCCGACGATCTCGACCTGCGCGGCATCGCCCTGTTCACCGAGTCGGGAGCCACGGCGCGCCAGCTTTCCAAGTACCATCCCTCGGCGCCCATCTTCGCGCTCAGTCCCATCGACATCACGGTCAACCGGCTTAATCTTCTCTGGGGCACCACGCCTATCCGCTGCGCCAAGGCGAACACCACTGAAGCCATGATCGACATGGCCGAGAAGCATCTGGAAAGAGGAGGATACGTGAGGCCGCGCGAGGTCATTGCGATTGTCGCCGGCACGCGTACCCGTTCCGGTTCCACCAACTTCATGCGGCTGCATGTGATGGGCGAGAATACCGATGCTCAGCCACAGACTCGCGCAACAGCCGCCACAGCGCCGGTCTCAACTTCTGTCCGCGGCGCGCGCAAGTAGAGCGCGCCGCGAACGTCAACCGGAGCCGTGTCTGCGCCAGTCAGCCGAAACGGCCTGCTGGGCCATGGGCAGCGGCTATTCCTGCTTCGGCAAGCCCTTGTAGATGCGCAGAAATTCTGCAATCTCTGCCGGGGCCATGCCGTTGGCCCGCTCCATCTGTTCCACGGTCAGGCCCGTCCAGAACAAACTCGAGGCCAATCCCATCGCTTGCCGAGCGCACGGCCTTTGCATTCACTGTGATCGATCGCTCGACCCTTGGGTCGTGCTGATCCGTCAAGGTTACGCGCAGGACTGTACCGGCGTACCAGCGGTCACTGGTGACGATGAACATTCCCCTCGCGCTGATGTTGCGAACCGGATGGCCCATGGGCGTGCCGCCCGTAAAGTAGTAAGCAATCAACCCAGGCAGGGACTCCCGCGCTGTCTTCCGTGGGTCGACAGGGCCTTTCCGTAGCAGGCGATTGAACCAGTTTGTCGGCGCCTGCTGTATCCACGGCTGCGTATTGATCTGCGGCGCGAGGGAAGGCTCTCTGCTGGAATTGGTTCCTCTATCGGCGCTCGCGGCCTCCTGGAACATAGCGGATTGGGCCTCTGGCCCTGCCGCCGGGCTGGCTGGCTCCCGGGCTTCATGAGCGTCAGCCGCTGCTTTCTGCATCTCTTCAAAATGCCGTCTCATCGCCTCGGGCGAAGAAACGATCAACCGGTCGTCGGCATGAATCTCCCCTTCGACCGCGGAGTTCGCCGGCAAGGCAAGCACGCTCGCGGCCCTGTCGCTTGAGATTGTTTGAGCCGCAAGGGGAAACGACGCGATGGCCTCAAGAACCACTCCGTCGTTGTCAAGGTAGACCAGATCCACGGGGAAGCGGATGCAGGTAGCAGAGATCTCTCGGCAAGGAAGAATCCAGAGTCCCGTTTGCCCGCCTCGATCGAGACGCCGCAGATGCGCCTCCAGTTCCCCGGCCGATGCATCAACGGCTTCTACGCCCGTGGCGACAAAATGCTCGCGGGTCTGGTTATAAACACAATAACGCGGACCGTGCGCAGCCGCGATCTGCGCAGGCGCAATCTTGAGGACCACGTTTTGCCGCGTCGCAGGAAATTCCGGCCGCGGAAATTGCTTGATCTCCGCCATGGGCTTTCTCGATGTGTATCGTCCAATTTCACCTCTTCTTTACTGCCGGAATTGTCATGACGCTATTGGGGTGGTTGGCGTTCTGCCCGGTGCGCCCTGCCCCAATCCGTTACACTCAAACCAATGACCCGCGTTGCCATCGTTTCCAAGCCCCATCGCGACGAGCTCAAGCGCATTTTGCCGGAACTCGTTGCCTGGTTGCGTCAGCACGGCTACGAGCCGTTTCTGGACCGCGAGAGCGGCTGCTATACCGCGGATGCGCCGGCAGTCGATCGCGATGAGCTGCACTCGTTTGCGCCGCAGCTTATCATTGTTCTGGGTGGCGATGGCACCCTGCTGGCCGCGGCGCGCGTCTTTGCCACCGTTGATACGCCCATTCTCAGCGTCAACCTCGGTTTTCTCGGCTTCCTCACGGAAGTGCGCCTTGGCGATCTCTATACCACCCTTGAAAACTGGCGCGCCGGCTGCCACAGCCTTGACGAACGGTCCATGCTGCACGCCGAACTCTGGCGTCAGGGCGTCCAACTCGGCAGCTACGAGGGCCTCAATGAGGTAGTGGTTTCCAAAGGCGACATCGCCCGCATGGGTGTTTTCGCGGTCGAGCTGGACGGCAAAAGCGTGGCCAGCTTTCGCGCCGATGGGGTCATCGTATCCACGCCCACCGGCTCAACGGCCTATACGCTTGCCGCCAACGGGCCCATCTTGACGCCCGATGTGGACGCCATGGTGGTCACGCCGATTTGCCCGCATCTCCTCACGCTGCGGCCCATCGTGGTGCGCGGCGACGCTGCGCTTACCGTCCGCGTGGAGGGTGTGCCCGATCTGGCTCTGCTCACCATCGATGGCCAGCAGAAAGTTGCACTGCTCCGCGGCGACGAGATCCATTGTTGCCGCTCCCGGCACACCGTCAAGCTCATCCGTTTGGGTGACAGCGGATTCTTCGATGCGCTTCGCAGTAAATTGAGCTGGGGCGAGCAATAGACAGGTTATCTTCGGACAGCGATCAATTTGCCCTCTGTTGCCAGCTTGGCTCACGAGAGTGCGTGGTTTTTCGTCCCGAATGCAGGGAACACCCTTACTCTGCCAACCCTACCAGCAATACCTGAGCCTTGGTGGCCAGTGTGTGCGCTCCCTCCACATCGCCTGAAGCAAGGGCCGCACGGGCCTGCTTCAGAAACTCCCTGATGTGGCCGGCGGTCCTCTGCTCCGGGCCGCTCAATGTACGATGAATATCGTTCAGACGGCGCTCGACGTCCGCAATTGAGTTTTCTGTCTGCTGGCGAAAGTACTCACCGTCGCCGGAAGATAGCTGGCCAATGGCGCTGACTACGGGGCTGTTAGCTGGCGGCGAGGGCTCAGGTGTTGCGTCGTTTGGAGTGGGTGGTCTTCTCCGCCTCATCGGCGAAATGATCGGATGATAATCGACCCACATGTTGTAGATGGCTTGTGCCGCGATGACCGTATCCTCGGGAGGCAATTCGATTACGGTTAGTGGAATGGCTTCCGCGCGATTAACGCGTGGGGCAAGCGCCAGGGGATTCCGCGACCGGTTCCGGTGAAACGGTATCCCGAAGCAGCCTGTAAGCAAGAGTGGCAGCAGCCAAACAACCCTCTTGGCAGGCAGCTTCATCCTTTTAACTCCGTAGCTTTTTTGAGCCCCAGTGGTTCGAGTGCCCGGCGCACCCTGTCCGCGGCGGCAAGTGGAATGCGTAGTCGGAATTCCGTTCCGCCACCCTCTCTTGATTGTACTTCCACGCTCCCGTGATGCAATTGCAGGATGCGATAAGTCATGGCGAGTCCGATGCCGCTTCCCCCGCTCTTGGTCGTGAAATAGAGATCGAAGATTTTTCCCCGGATCTCCTCGGGGATTCCTGTTCCTTCATCGGCAATGCGCAGCACGGCGTATCTTTGACCGGCGTGTGCAGCGCGCGCAGCCGCTGTTTCATTGCCCCGCAGCGGTTGCGAGCCGGCCGCGCCGCTCCGTTCCTCTTCGAGAGCGACCTCCAGATGTCCGCCATCCGGCATGGCTTGCGCGCCATTTTGAATCACATTCAGCGCTGCCTGCTTCAACAGGTCCGCATCCACGTAAGCGATCAGCGGCTCCGGCGGCATGTGGCTTGTCAGCTTGACCTGCCGCATTGTCAGTTCGTCGGCGGCCAGCGCCAGCACGTCGCTGATTGCAGACCGCAGATCCTGCTCGCGCAGGTCGAGCTCCACTGGCCGCGAAAAGTCTACCAGCGTTTGCACCACTCGGTTCAGCCGCCGGATCTCCGCGTCGATCACCTCCACATGCCGCGCCGCCGGTCCTCCCGCTTCGCCCAGCTTCGACTTCAGAAGTTCCAGGTGCACCACGATGGCGTTGATGGGATTCTTTACCTCGTGGCCGACGCCCGAAGTGAGCCGCCCAATGGCCGCCATGCGCCGCGAAAGCTCCAGTTCCGATTCGATCCGCTCCGCCGATTCCAGATCGTGCAGCGTCACCAGCGATCCCAGCCCGCGGCTGGTCTCGCCGTCGTAGATAAAGTCCACTGAGGCCTCGATGCGCCTTCCGTTTTCCGTGCGAATCTCTTCCTTCACAAGAGTCGCGCCGGCTTCCACGGCTTCGCGCAAAGTCCGTCCCAGCACGGTTGTGTTGGGAAAGATCTCCCGCGCCTGCCTGCCGAGAATTCCGGTGCGATCGATGTCGAGAAAATGCCGCGCTGCCTCTGAAACCAGCACTGCGCGCTTATCCTCGGTAAACAGCAGAATGCCGTCCTGCAAATTGCCGAGAATCTGGTCGAGGTTCTCGCGCAACGCCGAGTAAACCTCTTCCACATTGCGCATGCGTTGGCCTATCTTCTCGATCTTTGTGGAGACCAGTGCCGCCACGTCCTTTTTCGAAGCTGTAGTGTCTTCGGCCGGCGTTACCTCGGTTCCACTCAAACGATCCAGTTGCTTGCTGATCTGGGTCAGCGGCCGCAGCGCCAGATTGCTCAGCAGAAAGGCCGCTCCGAGCGCCACAATCAGCGCCAGGGTCATCAGGCGCAGGGCATTTTTGAGCAGCGGCTGATACACCGCGCGCAGTAGAGACGTGTGCACGCCTACATTGACGGTGGCGAAGAGCTGACCGTTGTTCTCAAGCGGCGCTGCCACGTTGAAAACCTGGGGCCTGCCAAAGGCCAGAGCCATCATCGAGAACGGATCGGCTTTGAGCAGCCGCTCGTAGTTGGTGCGGGAAGGCAACGGCTTGGCCTCGTTGTCCGGGTTGGTGCTCAGCAGCGTCACGCCCTGGCTGTTGCCGATATTGACGTCGTAAACCGTAGCCGAATAGCGGTTCACCGACTCAAGTACAGCCTGGAGAGGCAGGTCGTTGCGCACCGTCTCGGCTACCATCTCTTGCAATTCGCCGGGATTGTTGGGGTCTACGGTGCGATCTCTGAGACCATTCTCAAGCGCATTCTGCAGTGCAAACCGTACCTGCCGCGCCACCATCAGGTTGGTGTCGTAGGTCTGCTGCACCGCCGCTTTCACGAGCTGGTGCACGTAGACAAGCGAAATCAGCCCTGCGATGGCAAACACCAGAGCCGAAATCGCCAGCACGAGTTTGGTCTTCAGACGCATGAATGATCGATTACCAACGGGCCCCGAGGCTAATTTGCCTGGGGTTCCCGCTCCCGCCCGTATTCCTTGAGCTTG
>JAJYFA010000136.1 GCA_021790995.1 Acidobacteriota bacterium | reverse complement strand
CTCCGAAGTACCACTGGTTGCCCTTCTTGGTCTGATGCATCTCAGGGTCGCGCTTGCCGCTGGAGTTCTTCGTTGAACTGGGCGCGTGGATAATCGTCGCGTCTACGATGGTGCCAGTGCTGATGCGGATGCCCTTCGTTTCCAGGTAGCGATTCACCGTGTCCAGCATCTGGCCGCACAAATCGTGCTGTTCAAGCAGGTGGCGGAAGCGGAGGATCGTGGTTTCATCTGGAGCGGCGGCGACGCCCAGATCCACTCCGGCAAAGCGCTGCAGCACAGCTGACTCATAGAACGCCTCTTCCATGCCGGGATCGGACAAGCCAAACCACTGTTGCAAAAAGTAGGTCCGCAGCATGATCCCGAGACCCACCGGCTGACGACCGTTGCCTGCCTTGGGATAAACGGGCTCAACCAGCGCCAGCAACTCAGACCACGGAACCACCTGGTTCATCTGGTCAAGAAACAGTTCACGCTTGCTCTTGCGACCATACTTCGCAAAACTGGACTGCGATGCAAACGTCTGCTGAAAACGCGCCATTCGCTTCATGCTTCCAGTTTATTCAAATACGACGCAGCTTGCAGACTTGTGCAGAGATTCCTTAGCGGGTCTGCGATGACCGTCCGCGAACTGGCGGAGCATTATCGAGAGAAAGAGTTGGGCGAGGGATGCGGGAAGACAAAGCTCACACGCGAAGTCTATGGGCATCACTTGGACAGCTATATCTTGCCGCGATGGGGCAACGAGCGCATCGCAGACATCAAAACTTTCCGCGTCGAGGCGTGGTTGAAGACTTTGGAAAAATCTAGCGCGGTTAAGGCGAAAGTCAAGGGGGTGTTCGGCGTTCTGTTCCAACATGCAATGCGGTACGGGTGGGCAGATCGGAATCCCATCCGTGCCGTGCGGCAAAGTGTAAAGCATCTGAAGGAACCGGACGTTCTCACTTCGGAGGAACTGGAGCCCATCATCAACGGCCTTTCGGAACCTTCGCGCACCCTCGTCATCACCGCAACAATCACAGGGCTACGCAGAGGCGAGCTGATCGGCTTGAAATGGGAAGACGTGGACTTCCAGAACGGAAAAATCAACGTGGTCCGTTCTCTGGTCGATCACATCGAAGGGCAGCCAAAGACATCAACGTCACGGCGTCCGGTTCCATTGACGCCAGCACTGGCAAGTGTGCTGGCCTCTTGGAAGCAGCAAACCAGCTATTCCAAACCGGGTGATTGGGTGTTTGCGTCTCCCTATGATTTAGGAGCGAAGCCCTATTGGCCCGACATGCTGTTGAAGCGGCACATCCGCCCAGCGGCTATTGCGGCGGGGATCAGCAAGAACATCGGCTGGCATACCTTCCGCCGAACGGCGGCCACACTCCTGCTGTCCATCGGAACAAGTATCCGGGTGACGCAGGAACTCATGAGGCATGCTTCTCCAGTGATGACACTTGGCACCTACAGCCAAGCGCTCTCAGAGGACAAGGTGGACGCACAGGTAGCTCTTGCTTCACGTCTTGGACTGGGGGTGGAACAGGCTCAACCAGCAGCCGTCTAGCTTGTGAAACCTTGGATTGGGAGAAGGAAAGGAGCAACTTGCAGCCGTTTAGCTTACAGTTCCTTTCCGTTCCCGCATTTGTTCCCGGAACGGGTGCTTTTCGCTGCTAAGTTATTGAAAATAATGGTAGGCACGATTGGATTCGAACCAACGACCTCTTCCGTGTCAAGGAAGCGCTCTAACCAACTGAGCTACGCGCCTACATGCAACACAGTCAGTTTAACAGGGACGTAGCAGCGGGGGAAAGGCTCACTGATCGCTTTTGGCACTCGCTTCTCTCCGCGCTGTCTCCACTTTTCCTATTTAGCGCCGCTCTGCCTCCGGTACATAGCGTGGCAATTATTGTGATTGCCGAATCGCTTCGGACGCCGGCCCATGTTCAATCGCTCCGTGACCGCAGTCTCTATTCTTTATTTGCCGGCGGGGTTATGATGTAGCACCGGGAGAACGGTTATGTCCCAATACATCTTCCAATGTTGCGACTGCAAGAAGGAGTTCACTGTTGCTCTTCACATGGCGGAACGCGAAAGCGGCCAGGTGAGCTGCCCGCATTGTGGCAGCAAACAGGTGGAACAGTTGGTCACGGCTTTCTCGGCAGTGACTTCCAAGAAGAGCTAGGTCCTCCTTCGGACGACTCCCCCGACACCGCAGCTCCAAGGTTGCGCGAAGAGAGTTATGCGTATGGGAGGAATGCAGCGGCTGGCGAGCGCCCTTCATGAGGGCGCCTTGCCCGACGTACTACGGCGCGGTTATCGATCACGGCCATGGGGTGGCGTATTGCTGCGCTCCGGAGATGCGGACGACGGTTGTTGAGGGGCAGCAGGGACATCGCCCGGACCAGTAAGGATCCGCGCATCGGACCGGAACAGATGATAGCGCGCAAATGCCACGTCGTTGACCTGGGTCTGTACCGGAACCTCTGCCCCGTCCCGCGCCGAGCCGGTCTGTACCACCGGCACTTTGGAGAAAGCCACGCCGCGCATCGGGCAGAAGTAGCTCTGCGCACCGATCGTCACCGGCGCGTATTCCACCAGAATCGCCGTTTCCATCGCCTGGTAAGGCGGTGGCATCTCCGCTACGATGCTCAGGCGCAAAATTGCCCCTGTGGACGGATCGATGGCGATCTCGCCGTGGTATGCCGGATAGACCTGCTTCAATGTACCGCCAAGCGGGACCCTCACCAGGTCGTTCGATTGATTTGCAGGCACGGAATAACGAAACACAGCCACCGGATCGGCCGGGCTCTGCTCCCATCGCAGCCAGCCCATCTGCTGGCTGCGCATGGCGTCGCCAATCACCAGGGAAAGAATCGGGCCAAACTCGCCGCTGGTTGTCAGTCCAGTGGACGGCTCATTGTGGCTTTCGCTCTTCGCCGCATCTGAGCCATGGATCTCCATGCCGTTCCGGTAGGTAACACTGGTGCTTGTGGCGCCTGTGTAATGCAGCGACTTGTATTCAGTACGGCTCATGGCAACGCCAGGCTCTCGCGCGGCATGCAACCCAAAAGGAATCGTTCCGGTGGAAACGACACTATTAAGCGAAGGCGTGTCTTCAAAATGCATGGTTTCGCGGGTGGCGAAGAGGTCGGGCAGGCGCGCGGTCGCAGCCTTCACGTATTCGGCTGCCAATTCAAGCATTCGATCCCGGGTGTCGCTGTCCGGGGCAGGAATGGGAACTACGTCTTCAGCGGGAGGATTCAGGAAAGCCGCGAGGTCGGCCAGTTTGATCAGCGCCACGTGGGTCTTTGGTCCGGGAAATTTCTCTTCCCAGTGAGACAGCCGCGCCTGACTCAATCGCTCCGTCAGATCCAGACCGGAGAGTTGCTGGGCTACCTTGTTGTCGGATTTTCCATAAAGCGTGTCAAGCAACTGCTCCAGTTGGCCCACGGTCACGGATCTGGCTGCCAACGCCGGCCAGGATGAGACCGCCAGAAGCAACAGAGGCCAACATTTCCGCATGACTGGCGCAGTCATTTTCATCGCGGCATAAGTATAGAGCAGACGAAACACTCGCGAACGAATGCGCAATACGGCTTACACTAGCAGTTTTCTCGCCACCTTCACATACAAATCGACCGCATCGATCAGTTCCTTCTTCGCGAGCCTTTCATCGGGCGTGTGCGCTACGTGAATACTGCCGGGGCCGAGCAGCAAAGGCTGGCCCCAGTTCGAAAGCTGCGGAATGTCAGTGGTGAACTTCACGATCACTGTAGGCAGGCCCTCGACGGCGCGCAACCGCACGAACGGAATCTCCAGCGTAAAGTCGACCTCGGCCAGGCCAGCCGCCGCATCCACGAGCGCCTTGCGCACCGGCGCCGAGTCGCCCACCAGCCGCACCAGCACCTGCGCCTCGGCTTTGTCGGCAATCACGTTGGGCGCGTGGCCGCCGTGAATCTGTCCGATGTTGAGCGTGCTCGGCCCCACGTCTTCCGTCACAGGCAGCTCCAGCTTAAGCAGTTTCGCCATCACTGCGACGAGTTTATGCACGGCGCTTTCACCCAACTCGGGATAGGCTGAGTGCCCCATTTTGCCCGTCGCGCGAAACACAGCGCGCAGCGCGCCCTTCGATGCCAGCGCCAGCTTGTTGTCTGTCGGCTCGCCGTTGATCAGGTAGCGGCTGCCTTTGGCTGCGAGATTCGCGGCTTTCGCACCCGCCGAATCGCGTTCTTCGCCGGAGACGAACAATAGACCAATCCGAAACCCTTCCGTCCGCAGAACCTCGGCGGCGGCAACCTGCGCCGCAAGGATGCCCTTGGCGTCGCAAACTCCGCGCCCGTAAAGAAAATCGGCATCTTCGCTGAACGGAATGTAGGGCGGCACCGTGTCCATGTGCGTGGAAAAAACCAGATCTGGCGTCTGACCTTTCACGCCGCCATAGACGTTCCATCGAGGCCCGGCGCTGGCGCTCTCCGGAGGCTGCTCGACCGGTGTCTTCTCCACCTCCCAATCCCGCGCGCGAAGGAAATCGGCCAGAAAGTCCCCTACTGCTCCTTCGTGGTAGGTCGTCGATTCAATTTCGCATAACTGGCGGGTCAACCCGACTGGATCGAGAGAAGTACGTGAAGTATCGTTCGTCATGGTACTGCCAGCATATCGCAGAGACCTTTTAAGCTCCTTCCGCTGTGGCTGCTTATGCTCGCCTTGCTCATCCGAGCGCCCCATTCGGCGTAAAATAACTGTGGAATGATCTCGTCGACCGCATCCACTCAGGTTGAGACACGTCAAGGCGGCGGGATTTCCGCTGCTGCTCAGGGCACGGCCACGGCCGGCGAGAGCCGCGCAATTCGCAGCTTCATGCTGGCTGGTCCCACGGGGCATCTGGAAGCGGTTCTGAACCAGGGTGCACCCGGCGCGCGTTTTGCCGCGCTGCTCTGCCATCCCCATCCGCTGGGCGGCGGCAATCTGCACAACAAGGTTGTCTACCACGCCATGAAGGCGCTCAACGATTCCGCGTGGGGACTTGGCTGTCCCGTGTTGCGCTTCAACTTTCGCGGCGCCGGCCTGAGCGAAGGCCGACACGACGGCTTTGCCGAAACCGGCGATGTGCTCGCTGCCATGGACTGGCTCGATCAGGAATTTCATCTTCCACTCATCGTCGCGGGATTCAGCTTCGGCGGAGTCATGGCGCTGCAAGCCTGCTCCTTGCCCAGGCAAGCGCACCGCGATGTGCGCGCACTCGTGGCTCTTGGCCTGCCCACCAAGGTGGAGGGCCGAGCGTATGACTATGCTTTCCTCCAGGACCTCTCCATTCCAAAACTCTTTCTGAGTGGCGATCGCGACCAGTTCGCGCCCGCTGAGCAGTTGAACCAGGTTGCCGCTTCCGCGGCCAAACCGAAACATCTCATCTTTATTTCCGGCGCCGATCATTTTTTCACCGGTCAACTGGAACCGATGCAGCAAGCCCTTGCCGGCTGGTTGAAGGAGCTTTTGCCATGACGCCGATCAGCGACACCACTCTCGAACCACTGCACGACACCGCCAACGAGATCTTTAACGGCGCGCTCAAGGCGTGCAACATTGCCACTGCCTTCGACCGGCGCCTTCAGTTCGATGGTCCGGTGCTGCATCGCCTTCTGCCCGATGGCAGCGGCCCCGACACCATCGATCTCTCCGCGTACAAGCGCGTCTTTGTGATTGCTCTCGGCAAGGCCGCGGCGCCGATGCTTGAAATCCTGCTGGATCGTATGAAACGCCGCAAGGGAATGCGCGGCATCTGCGCCTCCAACCAGCTTCCCGCCAAGCGAAACTGGCGCTTCCGTTACTTTGAGAGCGGACATCCACTGCCCAACGAAGACTCCTTCGCCGCCGCGCGTGCCGCGCTGGCTCTCCTGCGCAAGGCGCGCAAGGACACCATCGTATTCTTCCTGATCTCCGGCGGTGGTTCGGCCCTTTTCGAGTTGCCGCTCGACCCGCAGATCACGCTCGAGGACACCATCCAGTTCAACCAACTGCTACTGGCCTCGGGCGCACCCATCAATGAGGTCAACACTCTGCGCAAGCATTTCTCCGCCGTTAAGGGCGGGCGTCTGGCCATGGCCGCGCCCGATGCCCTCAAGGTAAGCCTGCTGCTTCCAGACGTGCCGCTGCGCACCCTCGATGCGCTCTCTTCGGGACCTACTTCGCCCGACCACTCCACCGTCGCCGATGTGCGCGAGCTCATCACCAGGTACAATCTGGCCGAGAAGTTGCCTGCGTCGATCCGCGCCTTCTTTGAGCGCGCGGATTTCCCCGAGTCGCCCGGCAACAAGAAATGGCGTCCCTCCTTCCTGACCAAATTTCCCCGTTCGGACGCCTCGCGGACACGCCCCATCATGCCGGCAAGCAACATGAGCGACGAAGACGAGGCCTTTCAGCATTCGGTCTTCGAAATTCTGCTTTCCAGTCACGATCTGATGGAAAATGCGCGCAAGCTGGCGCGCAAGGCCGGCTACCACGTGATCGTCGATAACGCCTGCGACGACTGGGACTATGCAGACGCCGCCCGCTATCTGCTCGACCGCTTTCACAAGTACCGCGCTCAGCACCCGCGGCTCTGCCTGATTTCAGTGGGCGAAGTCACCGTCACGCTCACGCGCGCGCCCGGCGCGGGCGGGCGTAATCAGCAGTTTGCTCTGGCCTGTGCCCTAGATCTCGCCCAGTACCCCGGCCAGCACCTCACCGTTCTCAGCGCCGGCTCCGACGGCATCGACGGCAACACGCAGGCCGCCGGCGCCATCGCCGACCCAACGACTGTCGCCCGCGCCCGCGCCTTCGGCTACGATCCCGCGCAGTCGCTGGCCGAATTCAACGCCTGCCCACTGTTCACAGCCATCGGCGACTCGGTTGTCACCGGAGCCACCGGCCACAATCTACGCGATCTGCGTCTGCTGATCTCGGAACGTGGATAGTTCTCTGACCGTACGAAAACAGGAGACCAGGGTGCCTTTCCGCGTTCTTTGTGGAACGGATAGAGCACGGAAGCAGTATTCTCGTGCCGGATGAATCACGGCAATTGGCCGACTTGCTGGCCGCCCCTCATCGTGGTGGAAAATCCCTGGGAACTTTTCTCGCCTGCCCCGGTGTCTCTGCATTACGATGGGTGGGTGCCTCGAAGATCATCCAGCAAGACCGCCGGCAAATTGCCCGACATCCGCACTGTCGCCGCAGTGGCCAAGGTCTCCATCGCTACCGTTTCAAGAACCATCAACGGCTCTTCGCTTGTCAGCGACCGTCTGAAAAAGCGGGTCTGGCAGGCCATCAAGCAGCTCAACTACCTGCCCAACACCCACGCGCGCACCCTTGTCTCCGGCCGCAGCCGCCTGTTCGGCATCATCGTCGAGAACATCACGAACCCATTTTTCCCCGAGTTGATCCGAAGCTTCGAAGAGATTGCGGTCGCCCATGGCTACGAGATTCTGGTCAGTTCCTCGAACAGCGATGCCGCTACTCTCGCTTCGTGCGCGCGCCGCATGTTAGAGCGCAAGGTCGATGGCGTCGCCGTGATGACTTTCGGCGAAGAGGAACCTGTTCTCGACCAGCTCGTGCACCGCGGCATTCCCATCGTCCTCGCCGAGTTCAAACTCGAAGACCCCAAGGCCAGCACCATCGTTCTCGACTACGCAACCGGCATTCACGCAGCCATTCGCCATCTCGTCAGCCTCGGCCATCGCGCCATCGCTTTCCTCGCCGGCCCGCACAGCCTCCACTCCGCCATCACGCGCGAGAACGATTTCCGCACCGCCATTGCAGCCGCCGGCCTGCCCATTCGCAAGGAGTGGGTCATTGAGTGCGACCACACGCTCAAAGGCGGCGTCGCCGGCTATGAGCAGTTGCGCAAGCTCCGCAACTGTCCGAGCGCCATCGTTTGCTCCAACGACATGACCGCCATCGGCGTTTTGCGCGCGGCGTACATGGCCGGCCAGCGCGTGCCGCAGGATCTCTCGGTGGTTGGCCTCGACGACGTGGACTTCGCCGAGTACACCCTGCCGCCGCTCACGACGATCCGTCTGTCGCGCGCAGACCTTGCCCGCGCCGCATTCGAGGCGCTGCGGCAACAGGCCGAAGACCCTGCCAGCCCCAGGATAAAGCGTGAGTTTCTTGTCTCAACCAGCCTCGTCGTGCGCGGCTCCACGGCTCCGCCGCGAGCAGATGGCTAAATCCCCCTCAACTTGCGCCATTTGCGGCACTTCTGAAGCCGTGCCCCTGCAAAAACCAGACCACCGTAAACCGCGAGCCGCTCCAGCGTCATGAACCCACGCACACGCCCGCACACGTAATGCAGAATGCAAGCGCCAGTGCAGTTGCCTGCGCCACGGCAGGCCGGAGCCACTGTGGCGTCTCCGTTTGACCGGACGCGTCTGGAACGGCCGCTACGCAGCCGGTTCGTAATTCAGGTTCGGTCCCAGCCAGCGCTCGACCTCTGCCACGCTCATTCCTTTGCGCTGTGCGTAATCCTCTATCTGGTCGCGATCGATCTTGCCGAGGCTGAAGTAGCGGCTCTGCGGGTGCGCCAGGTAGAACCCGCTCACGCTCGCTCCTGGCCACATGGCGAACGATTCGGTGAGTTCGATCTCCGTCTTCGCCCGCACATCGAGCAAGCGCCAGATGGTTCCTTTTTCCGTGTGGTCGGGACACGCCGGGTAGCCCGGAGCGGGGCGAATGCCGCGATATTTCTCGTGGATCAATTCCTCATTGCCGATACTTTCCTCGCGACCGTAGCCCCACTCCTCGCGCACGCGCTTGTGCAGGCACTCCGCAAATGCCTCGGCGAGCCGGTCCGCGAGCGCCTCGGCCATGATGGCGTTGTAATCGTCGTGCGCCGCGCGGAACCGTTCCAACAGGTCCTTCAGTCCAATCCCGCTCGTCACCGCGAAGGCGCCAACAAAATCGCGCAGGCCCGTGGATTTCGGCGCAACGAAATCCGCCAGCGAACGGCAGGGCTCGCTGCCCTCACGATCGGCCTGCTGGCGGAGAAAATGCAGCCGATCGATGACCTGGCTCCGCGTCTCGTCCGTGTACAGCTCGACATCGTCCCCCACGGCATTCGCCGCGAAGAATCCATACGCCGCGCGCGCGGTCAGCAGCTTCTCCGCGACGATCCTGTCAAGCAGCGCATTGGCTTCGGCAAAAATCTGCCGCGCCAGTTCGCCTTGCTTTGGATCGTCGAGAATCCGCGGATAAACGCCTTTCAGCTCCCATGTGTGGAAGAACGGGCTCCAGTCAATATATTCGCGCAGAGTCGCCAATGGAAAATCATCGAGCACGCGCGCCCCAAGAAACTCAGGCACAGCCAGGTCTTCCGCGCGCCACTCGATCTGCGTGCGCCGCGCCCGCGCCGTTGCAAGCGAAACCACGCTTCGCCGTGGCGCCGCGTGCGCCCGCCGCAGCGCATCGTATTCCGTATTGTGCCGCGCCACAAACTCCGCGCGGCCGTCTTCGCTCAGCAGGCTGGTCGTCACCGGCACGGCGCGGCTCGCGTCCAGAACATGCACTACGGGCTGGCTGTAGTGGGGCGCAATCTTCACTGCCGTATGCGCCCGGCTGGTGGTCGCCCCGCCAATCAGCAGCGGCAGATTCATCCCTTGCCGTTCCATCTCGCGCGCCACGTGCACCATCTCGTCGAGCGACGGCGTAATCAATCCGCTCAGCCCCACGATGTCGGCCCGCACCTCGCGCGCCCGCTCCAGAATTTTCTCCGCGGGCACCATCACGCCCAGGTCGATCACTTCGTAGTTGTTGCACGCCAGCACTACGCCCACAATGTTCTTGCCGATGTCGTGCACGTCGCCTTTCACGGTTGCGAGCACGATCTTCCCCTGCGTTCGCACCTCCGCGCCCGCCGCGACCAGCTCCGCTTTCTCCGCTTCCATGAAGGGCGTTAAATAAGCTACCGCCTTCTTCATCACACGCGCCGATTTGACGACTTGCGGCAGAAACATTTTGCCCGCGCCAAACAGGTCGCCCACCACGCTCATGCCCGCCATCAGCGGTCCTTCGATTACGCTCAGCGGCCGGCCGAGCTTGACGCGCGCCTCTTCGGTATCCGTCTCGATGTAGGCGTCAATCCCCTTCACCATCGCGTGCGTAAGCCGCTCTTCGACGGTGCCACTGCGCCACTCCTCCGCCTTTTTCTCCACTGTCCCGCCCGCGCCCGCGTCCCCAACGGCCTTCAGCTTCTCGCCGAACTCGACCAGCCGCTCGGTTGCATCCGGCCGGCGGTTGAGCAGAACGTCCTCCACCAGTTCCTTCAGATTCGGTTCAATCTCCTCGTACACCTCCAGCATCCCGGCATTCACAATCCCCATGTCGAGCCCGGCAGCGATGGCGTGATAGAGAAACGCCGCATGCATCGCCTCGCGCACCTTGTTGTTGCCGCGGAAGCTGAACGAGATATTCGAGACGCCGCCGCTTACTTTGGCGTGCGGCAGGTTCTCCTTGATCCATCGCGTGGCGCGGATAAAATCCATCGCGTAGTTCGTGTGTTCTTCCATCCCCGTCGCTACGGTCAGGATGTTGGGATCGAAGATAATGTCTTCTGCCGGAAATCCCACCTCGTCCACGAGAATGCGATAGGCGCGCTCGCAGATGCGGATCTTGTCCGTGAAGCCCGCAGCCTGGCCCTGCTCGTCGAAGGCCATCACCACCGCAGCCGCGCCGTACTTCAGGATGGTTCGCGCGTGCTCGCGAAATGTCTGTTCGCCCTCCTTGAGCGAGATCGAGTTCACGATGCCCTTGCCCTGCATGCATTTCAGGCCCGCCTCGATCACTTCCCACTTGGACGAATCCACCATGAAGGGCACTTTGGCCACTTCAGGCTCGCTCTCGAGCAATTGCAGGAAGCGCGTCATCGCGGCTACGCCGTCGATCATTCCCTCATCCATGCAGATATCGAGAATGTTCGCGCCGTTTTCCACCTGCTGCCGCGCCACGCTCACGGCCTCTTCGTACTTGCCATCTTTGATCAGTTTGGCGAACTTGGGCGACCCGGCCACATTGGTCCGCTCGCCGATGAGGATGAAGACTCCCGGCTGCTGCGTAAACGGCTGCGACCCCGACAGCCGCAACGGGCGCGACTCGCTGACTCGCTCGCTCATGCTGCCTGCTCTTTCTCATCCGCCGCCGGCAACTTCCGTGGCGCCACTCCCTCGAGCGCCTTCGCAATCGCCGCAATGTGCTCCGGCGTGTTT
>JAJYFA010000135.1 GCA_021790995.1 Acidobacteriota bacterium | reverse complement strand
TCCACGGTGCAATGTCGATGGGATTGGAGGCGCGGGCCGGGATCGAACCGGCGCATAAAGGTTTTGCAGACCTCTCCCTTACCACTTGGGTACCGCGCCTTGGGCCGGGTCCTGGGCCGTAAACGTCCCACACCGCGCTGCACCTCGTGAATCTCTACCGGGGCGATGCGGAATGGAGCGGGAGACGAGACTTGAACTCGCGACCCTCGCCTTGGCAAGGCGATGCTCTACCACTGAGCTACTCCCGCTTGACGCAGATTTGAGTATACCGGGCCGACGGAATCGGGTCAAACCTGTCTTACCCTCGATGGTCAGTTTGCGCCATCGATGCTTCATTTTTATTGTACTCTGCGCTGCTGGCGTCCCGAGCTGCCCCTCAACTCACCACAATGGGCCCGCATGGTGTTTGACCCACCCTTCCAATTCCCGTAAACTTAAGAATTGCGAGGCACGCGGCGCGAGCCGTCATCCGCACCGCATCATTTTTCCTGAAAACAGGACCACCCCTGAAATTCAGGCTTTGGAGATTGAAGCAAAACCATGGCAAATCACGTATCGGCGCTCAAGCGCGCTCGCCAGACCGAAACCCGCACTGAAGTCAACCGCGCCAATCGCAGCCGCGTGCGCACCAGCCTGCGGGCATTCCGTGAGGCGCTGGCCAAAGGCGATGCGAAAGCCGCCGGGGAGCAGTACCGCGCCACGGTCGCGACCCTCGACAAGGGCGTGCAGAAGGGCGTTCTCCACTCGAACACCGCCTCCCGCTACAAGAGCCGTTTGAACGCACGTCTCAAGACAGTGGCCACAACCGGCGCCACTCCCGCCAAGAGCAGGAAGAAGTAGCTCTTCGACAACCATGGGATCGAGATACGGAATCGGCCGGGCCCAATGCCCGGCTGTTTCTATTTTCGGTCCCGGTGGCGTTCATCGATTTTTCCTTAGCGCGCCATCATTCGAGCGTTCTTTGCTCGAAGGAGGGGAATCGAGCATCGGCCGGAGCACCGGGAACAGCGTATCGGCAATCATCGCCGAGCCCTTCGCCGTGGGATGGATTCCGTCGCTCTGAATTGTCCCCGGCACGTGGATGAGATTGCGGTAAAGCATGGGCACGAACGCCACGCGATGCCGCGCCGCCACCTCGCGAAACATCTGCTGGAACGACTGGATGTAATCGGGCCCGTAATCGGGCGGCAGCGTGATGCCCGCAAACACGACCTTCACATGCGCTTTTTCGAGCGCCGTCAGCAGTTGGTCGAGGTTGCGGCGCGTCTCGGCGACGGGCAAACCGCGCAGTCCGTCGTTGCCGCCGAACTCCACAATCACCACCGATGGATGCAGGCGCAGCAGGTAGGGCAGCCCGGCAAGCGCATCCTTGGTGGTGGCGCCGCTCGTTCCCTGATTGACGACCTTGTATTGGTAGCCTTCGGCATCGAGCTTCTTTTCGAGAAAGTCTGGATAGGCTTGCCCGTAAGCCAGACCGTGTCCGGCGGTGATGCTGTCGCCATAGCAGACGATCACCGGCCGCGAGGCAACTGGAGCGCTTGCGGCGAAGATCGTCGCCACCCCAAAGATCGGCAGAAGGAATGCGGCGGAAACGAGCCGTCGAACGTCCATGGAATAGAGTGTATCCGGAAATCGGCGAAAGACCCGTGCAGCACTCCCCATCTACACTGTCCATAGGCAGGAAACCGCATTGATTCAGGTCAAAGACGCGAAGAAGTGGATTCAGAATGGCGCGCGGCGCGTGGAGATTCTGCGCGGAATCTCGCTCGACATTCCGGCCGGGCAGTTTGTCGCCATCGTGGGCGCGAGCGGCAGCGGCAAAAGCACGCTCCTCGGTTTACTGGCAGGCCTCGACACACCCAGCGAGGGCGAGATCTGGCTTGACGGCGTCCCCATCCACAATCTGGCCGAGAACGAGCTGGCGCAGGTGCGCGGGCGCAAGATCGGCTTCGTCTTTCAGTCCTATCAGCTCATCCAGACGCTCACGGCGCTGGAAAACGTTCTGCTGCCTTACGAGCTGAACGTCCAAGGCAACGGCCTGGCGCGAGCCCGGCAACTGCTCGGCGAGGTCGGGCTCGGCGAGCGCATGGATCACTATCCCGTGCAGCTGTCGGGCGGCGAGCAGCAGCGCGTGGCGCTGGCGCGCGCGTTTGTCGCCGAGCCGCCCATCGTCATGGCCGACGAACCCACCGGCAATCTCGACTCAGTAAACGGAAAGATCGTCCTCGATCTTCTGCTGGATCGCAACCGCAAAGCTGGAGCTACGCTGGTGCTGGTGACGCACGATCCCGAAATCGCCAACCGAGCCGACCGCAAAATCATGCTGAAGGACGGTGTCGTCGTGGAGGATACTCTCGCCCAAAGCCAGGAAAGCGACAAGGAAAAGAATGGCTAAGCGCGCATTGAGCTGGCGTCGCGCCGCAGCCATCGGCTGGCGCGATCTCAAGTCCGCTCCCGGCAAGTTCGGCTTTGTGGTCGTCTCGGTTGCGGTCGGCGTGGCCGCGCTGGTGGGCGTGCGCGGCCTGAGCGACAGCTTTCGGCAGACCTTGAACACGCAGGCGCGATCCCTGCTCGCCGGCGATCTGAGCGCGCGCATGTTCCACGCGCCGACGCCCGAAGAGACCGCCAAAATCGCCGCGATCACTGGTCCTAACTCCGGCGGCATTCGCGCCACCTGGGTGACTGAGACGATTTCAATGGCCTCCGTGCCGCCGCAGCCCGTGCCGATTCTGGTTTCGCTCAAGGCCGTCGACCCGGCGGAGTATCCCTATTACGGAACTGCCGAACTCGAGCCCGCGATGCCGCTCGCGCAGGCGCTCAAGGGCGATTCAGCCGTCGTGTCCGAGGAGTTTCTCATCCGTCTCAACGCGCGCGTCGGCGATATGCTGCGCCTGGGCGGCCGCGACTTTCGCATTGCAGCCGTGCTCGTCGAGGAGCCCGACCGCATCAGCGAGACCGTGGGAATGGGCCCGCGCGTGATGATCTCACAGACCTCGCTCACCAGTACCGGGCTGCTGGGGTTTGGCAGCCGCGCCACACGCCGTCTGCTTCTCAAACTGCCCGCAACTCCGCCGGACGGTCTCACCGCCGGCGCCGAGGCCGCTGCTGTTCGCAAAGAACTGGAATCCGCGCTGCCCGACGCGCAAGTCATCGACTTCCGCGAAGGCAACCCCGCGCTCACGCGTGGCCTCGACCATGCCACCTCCATGTTGAGCCTTATCTGCCTGGTCGCCATGGTGCTCGGTGCGATCGGCGTCGCCATGGCCATGCACGCGCATCTCGAGCAGCACATGGACACGCTCGCCATACTCAAGGCCATCGGCGCCACCTCCTCCGATCTGCTGCGCATCTTTCTCTTGCAGACGCTCGGCCTCGGCCTTGCCGGCGGTTTGCTCGGCGTCGCAGCCGGCGTCGGAGTCATGGCGGCGCTGCCCACGGCATTCGGTTCCCTGCTCACCGTGCATCTGCGCTTCGCATTTCCCTGGAAATCGGCTCTGGCCGGCATGGGAACAGGCTTGCTGACTACCTTGCTCTTTTGTCTGCCACCGCTGCTGGATGTCCGCGCTGTGCGGCCTGTGCTCGTGCTGCGCAGGCTCGTTGAGCAGGGTCCGGCCGGCCTCGGCGGCTGGCTTGCGCGCTTGTGGGCGCGCCGTCTGCAACTCGCGATCGCAGCCGCAGTTGTCGCCGCGCTCGGCGCCATCGCCTGGGCGCTCACCGATTCGCCTGAAGTGGGCCGGCGCTTTGCGCTGCTCTTCGCGCTGGCGCTCGTTGTCTTGCTGGTGCTGGCCGCAGTGGCTCTGCGCGCGCTGCGCTTCTTCCTCGATCGCACGCGCCTGCATCTGCCCTCGTCGCTGCGCCACGGACTGGCCAATCTCTACCGCCCCGGCAATCAATCGACTGCGGTGCTTGCGGCACTCGGCACAGGAGTCATGCTCATCCTCACGGTCTATCTCATGCAGAAAAGCCTACTGCGCGACCTGCGGGAGACCGCCTCACCCAAGCTACCCAACGTCTTTCTCGTCGATCTGCGCACCGGCGAAGTCTCCGGCGTCAGAGAGTTCTTTGCGAAGCAACCGGGCGTCAGCCAGCCACTCAGCCTGATTCCCGTCGTTCACGGACGCTTCATTTCCATCGACGGCAAACCGGTGGAGCAGATCAAAGGCCAGCATTTCCCTCGCCACATGCTTGAAGACGCCGAGTTTGGTTGGGCCGACGCGCCCCCTGAAGGAGACAAGGTGACCGCTGGCGCCTGGTGGACAACCAGCAACGCGGCGCAGATCGCGGTCAGCGACAGCGTGGCCAAGCGTCTGCATCTTGGCATCGGCTCCCCGGTCGAACTCGAAACCGGCGGCACAGCGCACGCGCTCAAAGTGGCCGCGATCTATCAGTCTGACGGCCAGCATCTTGGCGCGCGCGTGCAGTTCGTTTTGCCTTCCCGCCAGATCGCCGACCAGCCGTCCACATGGTACGGCGGCGCGCATATCGATCCCAAACAAGTCGCCGCCATGGAGCGCGCCTTCTTCGCTGCTTATCCCACCGTTACCGTCATCAATGTGGCCGACATCCTTCAGCGCATTGAAAGCGTCGTCGATCAGATCACGCTGGTGATTCGCCTGCTCGCGGGGTTCTCGATTCTTGCGGGCCTGATGATCCTGGCCTCCAGCATCGCAAGCACGCGATTCCGGCGCATGCAGGAAGCGGTTGTACTCAAGACGCTCGGCGCCACTCGGATGAGAATCGTTCGCACCTTCAGTGTGGAGTTCAGCTTGCTCGGTCTGCTCGCAGGCGCGGTTGGAATCGTCTTTGCCAATCTGCTCACGCGCATCCTGCTCCGCCGGCTCCATGTGGACTACTTCTTCGAGTGGGATGCGACCTTCATCGCCCTGGCCGGAACCACAGTGCTCGCCACGGCCACCGGATGGATCGCCAGCTATCGCATCCTTGGCCTGCGTCCACTCGAAGTGTTGCGTGAGGAATAAGACGGGAAGCAGAGAATAGGGAACAGGGATTAGAAAATCGTCATGCAGAAGCTGCGATAGCCATTCATTCCCTGGGTCACGGCTGTCCGATGGCAGCGCCCTTTGCCTTGCTCGTAAACCGCTTCAGAACAAACTCCCGGATCAGATCGGCCCCGGCGTGTGCGCCAATATTGGCGAGCCCGTTCATCAGGACCAATGAGGCCCCGCGGTCTGCGGCCGGATAGTAGAGGTTTGAAACTGCTCCTGCCGCGAAGCTGCCGAAAATATAGGAATAGTTCGGCTGCCAGTGGCCGTTGTCGCCCCGCGCAATGACCGCCGAGGAGATGGCATAGAGCGCCCTGGAACCGATGCTGCCTTTCCCTTTGTAGAAGTAGCGTGGATCCTGGTGAAACAGCGCCGGAAAGACCGCGTCAGCAAAGAAGTTTGCAGTGAAGTCGTTGGCGTAGGCTGCTCCCAACCGCCTGCCATAGCCCGCAGCACCCGTACCGTAGCCGGAGAAGACATTCGCCTCCTGCTCCATTCCCGCCGTCGCCGCCACTCCCACGAACTCCATCGGATCGATCAACGACCGAAGCGAGAGCTGGAACTTCTGCTTGGCCTGCATTGGCGGGGCGTTCCAGTCGTAGCTCGAGTAGAAGTTGGGAATCACACCCAGCACGCGCTGCTGCTCGGCGATGTGCACCTGCTCTTCGGCAAGCTGCTCGGGATCTGCGGTTACTCGCACCACCGACGTAGACGTGAGCGGCAAAACAATGTTCGGAACAATGCGAAAGTCGCCTGCCTTGAGATGAATCGCAGGCGAAATGTACGTGCCCCATCCCAGCCCGCTCACCACCAGTTCGTAGGCGCCTGGCTGCACACTGTTGAAGGTAAACTCCCCGTTGTCGCCGGATTGCTCCTTTCGAACCACCTCGCCGTTCGGGCTCTCCAGCACTACGCGCGCGTCCTGAACCTCTGCGCCGTCCGTGTCCAGCACCGTTCCCGAAACCACGGCTGCACTGCCTGCGGAGGCATCCACAGAAATCGGCTGCGGCGTCGAGACTTCCTCGCCTGACGTACCGGACACCCCGCCTGCCGCCGCTCCATGCGCCCGCTGAGCCGCCAAGGACCCGCACGCAATCGCGGCCCACGCTAGAATGCACGCCAGCCGCAGCGCAACCCGTTGGCGTATTGCGCCGCGATCCATTCGAACCCTGCCTTCTCCCGATCTTTCGCGTCCCATTGCAATCAACCGCCAAAACCTCAGAAAGCGCCGCGCGGAAGACACAACTTCTCCCGCGAGCTCGCGCTCGTCTTCAAAAACATGAGTTGGGTCTTGAGAACCGGCCAGTGTGCCCAGAAAGATCAACTCTACGTCTGTTGGACGCGCAAGATAGAGCGGAAGGAGCAAAGATCCCGGATGAAGTTTTCGTTATGTTCAAGGGTGAGTTGGCAGAGGCCTTGCTGGAAGCGCAGATCCAGCCGCATCAGGCCAGTCTGCTGCTATCAAAGAAGTTACGGCTCAGAGAGACAACGCAGAACCTGGGCAGATGGATAAACGAGATTTGCCACTTGTCTGCCGTTACAGATTGAACAGTTCCCGAAGCCGCTTTGTCTGTGCGCGGCTCACCGGAATCTCCGTCTGCTGCTTGTCGTTCATGCGCAACTGATAACTCGACTTGAACCACGGCATCACCTCGCGGATCTGGTCGATATTCACCACGAAGCCACGATGCGCGCGCCAGAAACGCGCCGGATCGAGCAGTTCCTGCAACTCTTCAAGCGTGCGGCATTTGGACTGCCCTTCAAACGTACGCGTCACCACGCGAATCACGCCCTCGTCGATGGCGGCAAAACAGATCTCCGCCTGGTCGACCAGCAGCAAGCGGCTCTGCGCCTGCACAATCAGCTTGGCCGGCGGCCGTCCCTGCTCCGCGCCTTGCGGCCGGCCCTCCTGCCGGTCCAGCAGACGCAGCAATCGCTCAAGCTGTGACTCGGCGTCTGACGCAGCCGCTCCCGGCGAGTTACCCACCGCAAGCCGCGCGCGCACGCGCTCCACAGCCTCAACCACCCGCGCGCGGTCAAAAGGCTTCAACAGATAGTCAACTGCATTCACGTCGAAGGCGCGCACCGCGTACTGATCGTAGGCCGTTGCAAACACGACCTGCGGAAGCGCCAATATCTGCTTTCCTGCGCTCGCGGCGCCTAGCCCGCCCGGTTTTCCTGACTCGCGCTTTTCCTGCGAGGCCTCGCGGTTCCGCTCCATCAGCCGCGCGATCACCGCAAATCCATCCTGCCCCGGCATCTGCACATCCAAAAACACCAGGTCGGGCTGATGCTCTTCGATCAAGTCCACGGCCTCAATACCGTTGGTCCCCTCGGCCACCACATCGACATCGCCCACCGAGTCGAGCAGGTACTTCAACTCGTCGCGGGCCAGTTGTTCGTCGTCGATGATGAGTGCGGAGATGGACATAGCAGCCAAAGATTCGATTGTAGGAAGCCGCACCCGCGAGGTCAATGCGGAGAATGAGTGCGCTGGCGGAGCCAGTGGAGCTAGAAAGACAGCAAATCAGCGAGCTATAGGGTCAGCAAGCCGACAGGCAGTACAGGCAATCAGTGGGGCTTGACTCGTCCTTCCCGGCCTGGCGATGAAAGGCTGATCGATGTTTTACTGCTCACCCATCACGCGCAGACGCGCAGGCGTATGATCCTGGGACAGTTCGTGGCCGCAGCGCGTGCAGTACTGGTCGGCAGCCCGCACCGTGCGGTAGCAGTTTCCGCAACTGGCCGAAAGCTGGTAGTTGCACTGCGGGCAGTAGTGAAAGTCAGCCTGCACATGTGTACCGCAAGCCGGGCAGCGGGAGACCTGAGGCGGTCGCAGCAAAAAGTAAAGCACAGCGCCGATGCCCGCCGGCATCACAAAGCAGATCAGCATCCAGAAGCGCGTGCTCATGGCGCGCCGCGGCGCATCCTTGCTGATGTAGCCCACCATCAGGAAGTAAAGCGAGGCCACCACGCCCCATGAGAGGTTGAAGTAGAGACGAAGGCCCAGCGGCGCGGGCGCATGGTGCCGGTGGCCGGGCGCAACGATCCAGAAATAGTACTCGACCAGAACAAATGCCAGACTGGCCGCAACAATCGACCAGATCGGAATCATCCGTTCGTCTTCATTCGCATCAATCGTTTGCGGATTGGGAGTTTGTGGATCGGCCATAAATCTTGCCTCGCCAAAGAGAGCCTTTTACAAAATCGCTGACAACAGCTTAGCCCCTTTTTCTAGGGACGAGCGAGGGAAGATGGAAGTTTCTCAATTTAGGGAATTAACCGGAATTCTTACGGTATTCTTTGGAATTTATTGCCGGCTTCGCGCCCACCCAGCCACAAGCACCGCCGCCAGAATGACAGGGCAAAGGATACAGAGCCAGAGGCTCATCTGCGTGGCCATGTCGGCCAGGCGCTCGCCTCCGATCAGGTCTTCGGTCACACGCCACACAAAGGGCCCCAGCGCAAGCAGCAACACCAGCAGGGTGGCCAGGGCTAAAGCCCGTACGCGCCGCCGGTTGGCCCTTTGCTCTTCGATCACACCCAGAGAAGTCAACACTACGCGACGGGTCGAATAGGCTACCGCGCGGTCACGGGATGCCTGTTTGCCTGCAAGCGCCGCCAGCAGGTCGCCGTTGGCGTCCTGCGCGCCGGCTGTCTGAGCCGCCGAATGCACCGTATTGTTGGCCCATTCCGCCGTTCTCACATCGCCTCCTGCGGGCATGCCTCGACGCGTGTTGCAGCACGCGCATCCGCACGCGCGTCAAAGCGATCGGCCGCGTAGCCAAGTCGCGGCTTGACCATCGCCATTCCACGATAGAGCCTCGACTTTACTGTTGACAATGGCGCCTTGGTCACTTTGGCAATCTCTTCGAGCGAAAGCTCCTCGTGGAACCGCAGCACCAGCACCTCGCGATGCAGAGTGTCCAGTTCCATCAGCGCAGCCGCAATTCTCTCCCTGTCTTCCATGTTTGATGCGTGATCGAACGGCGAAGGATCGTCCGCCGCCACTTCGAACGTCATTGCGCGATCGTCGTCGTCTGTGCCCTCAATCAGCTCATCCAGGCTGCTCATGGTGCGCTTGCGCCGCTGGTCAATCACCAGGTTGCGCGCGATGGTAAACAGCCATGTCTCAAACCGCGCCTTGCCGTTGAATTGATCTCCCCGCACCAGCACCCGCATCCAGACCTCTTGAAACAGGTCCTCGGCGGTCTCACGGTTCCCCGTCAAAAAGAGCAGGTAACGCAGCAACCGGTGCTGGTAGCGCACGATCAACTCGTCCAGCAGCCCAGCCTTGCGGCGTTTGAGCCCCTCAGCAACGGCGAGGTTCTCCCGCCGGACCTGCTCATCGGCGGCAGTCACCGGAGCCTTCGAAAAAAACGGCCGTATTCCTGCGATTGTCATCTCCCTTTATTAGACGACAAAACCGGCCGCCAGGATGAGGGGTCGGCCGGAAATTGCTCGAAAAACGGCCTAAACCCAGCCATGATCGCAAGTCGCGTGGAAGGCGCCCTGCAATCGGCCTGAATCTCCGTTCCGTAGCCTACGTCTCTCACTTCCTGCTCTATTCCCTGTTCCCAGTCGCGTCAGTCTCTCGGTTGCTGCCTTGCCGCGGCGTTCCCTTCAGCGCATCTTTCCGATCGGTAACCGTGGAATCCTTGAACTCCACATGGCTGCCGTCCGCCGTCACGATCTTGTTGTCCTCCATCCGCCAGTTCTTCGCGTCGGCAATCGTACCCGCAGTCGCCGCTTCGATGTCGAGGTGATCCAGCCGGAAATCCTCAAGCGGCGCCGACGGATACGCGCTTACATGGAACGCCTCCTTCGCTCCTGTCGCTTTCACATTCCAGATGTGCACATCGCGGAAGTGCGGCAGCCCCTCGGCTTCGGGCACCGGCGTGGCCAGAACTTTGTAATACGGCGGCACGTTCGTCATCCCCGCCGGAATCTTCGCGTAGCTGTAGCTCGGGTTCCAGTTCATTGTGATGTGGATCGGAATCGCCACGCCATCGAGTGTCAGATCGTGAATTCTGATGTTCTCGGCGAATCCTCCCCGCGTGTGCGCGCTCTTGAAGAGCACACCCGAAGGCACGCCCTTGAGCGCCGTCAGGTTGTAGGCCTCAATGTCACGAAAGCCGCCCGAGGTTTCGCTTCCGATCGTCACTGCCGCCGCGCCGCTGCGAATGATCGAGTCGCGCAGCACCACGTGCTCCGTCGGCCGGTTCACGCGCAGCCCATCGGCATCGCGCCCCGCCTTCAGGCAAAGCGCATCGTCGTTCACATCGATGTCGGCGCGCTCCACCAGCACGTTGCGCGAAGAATCGATGTCAATCCCATCCGTCGAAGGCCCGCGGCCGCCTTCGTTGTTGCGGATCGCAACGCCGTTCACTTGCACATCGTGCGAATAGAGAATCTGCACCGTCCAGAACCCCGACCGCTTCAGCACGATCCCGCCGCCCAGTTCCACCGCTGACGAGTTCTGGATCAGCAACAGCCGCGGACGCCGCGCATCGTAGTCGGCCGCCCACCGCAAGCCCTTCGGCTGGTATTTGGCGCGCAGATCCCAGTACGACTTCCACCATACCGGTCCGTCGCCGTCAATCGTTCCCTTGCCCGTGATCTTCACATTGTGCTGATCGCGCACGTTCACGAGCGCCGCCGGCCAACTCATTTCGATTCCGGCAATCCGCGACGGCAGCATCGGGTAATCCTTGAGTTGCTCGGACCCGACCAGCGTCACGCCCTCTGGCACGTCGAGCGTCACGCCGCTCTTCACAAAGAGCGATCCCGTCAGATACGTACCAGGCTTGAGCGTCACTGTGCCACCCACAAGGGCAGCCGTATCAATCGTCTTCTGGAGCGCACCGGTGTTCAGCGTTACGCCATCGCCCTTCGCGCCAAAATCGTTGGCCAGGTACGTCGGGCTGGCGGCCATCGCAATCCCTGCCGCCAACATTGCCCAACCCATCATCGCAATCGTTCGCATCTTCACCTTCGCCATCGATCTCCCTTTGTTCCAGCCTGCTCGCCAAAGATTACAGTCGCGGTGCATTGTCCACCATGCGCGGCCTCCGCCCACCCATGAACAGTTGCCGGATGCACCGCACCACGAAGCGCAACATCAAAAGAATCATCACCACCAGCGCCGCGGCAATCGCCGCAGCAAGATAAGGCTTCCACGCCGCAAGCCATGTCAGCAGCACCGCCAACACGTCCTCGCCCAGGCTGAGCGCGGTGTTTGAAGCCGGCTCGGGCGAGGGAGTCACCGCCGCGCGCGCCGCTGTCTTGCCGCCATGCAGAGCG
>JAJYFA010000134.1 GCA_021790995.1 Acidobacteriota bacterium | reverse complement strand
GTATGCGAACGCGTGGCCGGGTGAGCGGGAGCCGGGGCGGGAGTTTTGGCCGTCTGCGCGGCAATGACAACGGCAAAGAGGAGCCGCAGGGCGAAAGATGCCGCGATGAATACGCGCAATCTGCGCACGGCCGCGCAGAGGCCACGGCGCGCACGGGCGTGGCTCCATGGTTCCTGCGGCTGCGGCGCGAGGGTTCGCATCCGAATCGGCTCCTTGCGGCAGGGTGCGGCAGATCGATACGCCGCGATTCCATGCCACTCACTGTACTAGACTAGCAGTGGCCGGTAGACGCTCGCCGATTGGGTGTTGCGGCCGTCGAAATTGAGAGATTGTCGGGGCGGAGAGAATGAATTTGGGAGTGCGCGTACGATGGATGATTTCGATCGTTTTGGCTTTGCTGCTGGCGCCGTGGACCGTCCGGGCGGCAAGCTGCACCTCTGAGCCCGAGATGGGTTCCCTCGATCGCGATGCGCTTTCGGCGATCGTCACCAAGGTGGCGAATGCTGTGATTGCGCAGGACGACTCCACGCTTCAGTCTGTGCTGCTGCCGCAGGAGGCTTCGGCGTGGGATGGAATCCGCGGAGCGGTTGACAATGCGGGACCGCTGCTGAAGGGCGGGCAGTTCGTGTTGCGCAACCTCTACCTGCTGGATGCGAGCGACCAGACCTCGCCCCAGAACACGCAGTTCTTCTGCTCGAACCCCGCGGGGTCGATGACCATCACCATCAACATGAACGCTCTGCCGCCGGGGCGCTACGCCGTGGCGCTGGCCGATGCCAAGGGCGCGCCGATGGCAGGGCAGATGGGCGTGATTCTGGCATGGGATAACGCGGCAACCGCGTGGAAGCTGGCCGGATTGACGATCCGGCCGGGCGCCCTCGATGGCCACGACAGCGTCTGGTACTGGGTGCGCGGGCGGGAACTGGCCAAGGCTGATCCCTGGAGCGCATGGTACAGCTACGAGGCGGCGCGTTTTCTTTCGCTTCCGATCGATTTTCTGATCTCGCCGAATCTGGAAAAGCTGCACCATGAGCAGTCGCTCATCCAGCCCTCGCCGAAGAGCGCGTTTCCGCTCTCGCTGCCCGATGGGAGCCGCACCTGGAAGATCGAGGATGTGGCATTCGATCCGTCGCTGGGCCAGCCGGATCTCGCCGTGGTGTACGAATCGACCGGCGTCACCGATCCGGCGGCGCTGCGCACCGAGGCCACGGCGGTGCTGAGCGCGTTCCTCAAGGTGCAGCCGGGCATTCGCGCGAACTTCCACGGGTTGTGGGCGTATGCCGACAAGGACGGCAAGCGCACGGCGGTGATTGAGTTGCCGATGGCGCAGATACCGTAAAGGCAGGGAATAGGGAACTGGGTGCGACGATACTGCGTGTGATCTTTCCCTGCTCGCTCTTCTCTACTCGCGACTTGCTTCTAAAAGAAAGGTTCGAAGGATTGGCGCGAATGATTGATTTACGTTCCGATACTGTTACCAGACCAACGCCGGAGATGCGTGCGGCGATGGCCGCTGCTGAAGTGGGCGACGATGTGTATGGCGAAGACCCCACCGTGAATCTGCTCGAAAAACGCGCGGCGGAAATCTTTGGCCGCGAGGCGGCGCTGTTTGTGCCCACGGGCACCATGGGGAACCAGATTGCCATCCGTCTGCTGACGCAGCCGGGGCAGGAGGTGATTGCCGAATCGCGCGCGCACATTCTGGACTTCGAGATGGCGACCACGGCGGTCTTCTCCGGCTGCCTGATCCGTGCCGTGCCTGCCGAGGGCGGCATTCTGACCTGGAAGCAGATTGAGGCTGCGATCGTTCCCACAGGACCGTTTCGGGCGCAGACGGGGTTGATCGAGATTGAGAACACGGCAAACTTGGCGGGTGGGCGCTGCACGCCTGTGGATGTTCTGGATGAGATTGTGGCTGGGGCGAAAGATCGCAGGCTCCCGCTGCACCTCGACGGCGCACGCATTTTTAACGCCGCTGTGGCGCTGGGTGTGGATGTGAAGACGTTGACGCGCGGTTTCGACACGGTGATGTTTTGCCTGTCGAAGGGACTGGGCGCGCCGGTGGGCTCGATCCTGGCGGGTTCGGCGGAGCGGATGGTGCGGGCGCGGACTCTTCGCAAATGCCTGGGCGGCGGCATGAGGCAGGCGGGTGTGCTGGCCGCGGCAGGCCTGATCGCGCTTGAGGACGGGCCGAAGCGCCTCGCCGAAGACCACGCCAGCGCGCGGCTGCTAGCCGAGGCGTTGGATGCAATCGAGGGCGTGGCCATCGATCGCAAGTCGGTCGAGACCAACATTGTGATCTTCCGCCTGAAGGCGGGCAAAGGCGCGCCGGAACTGGTCGCACGGCTGAAGGCGCGCGGCGTGCTGGCCAGCGCGTTCGGACCGGACGCGATTCGATTAGTGACGCATCGCGATGTGAGTCGCGAACAGTGTATCGACGCGGCTGAGGCGCTGGACGAGGAGATTGGGCGACTGGCTTGAAGTAGAGCAACCCAGGAATGGCAAAGGCCCAGTCTCCCGTACGGAAGATTGGGCCTTTGTATTTCGGCTGGAGCCGTTTAGAAGAGGTTCCAGAGCGACTGGTTGTAGACCGCGTGATGGAACTGGACTTCGGATCCCTTGACGATGGAGCCGAGCTCGCGGGGCGAGCGGTTGGCCACGGCCTGTTTTAGATCGGCGTAGCGGCCCTGCACGTCGGCGCCCAGAATCTCAGCAATCCACTTTGAAGCCTTGAAGTCGTCGATCGCGGTCTGGATGTTGTCGGGAAGGTAGCGGCCCCCGGCACGCAGATCCTGCGCCTTCGAGATCGTGCCGTCGACGCCGGTCTTGAAGATGGAGTAGAGCGCCAGGTAAGGGTTGGCATCGGGTGCAACCGCGCGCACCTCAGTGCGCATGGAGCGGTGGTTGCCGATGGGCACGCGGACCATGGCGCCGCGATCCACGGCCGAAGCGCGAATCTGGTTCGGAGCTTCGAAGTGCGGATCAAGACGGCGATAAGCGTTCACGCTGGAATTGAAGATGAGGCAGAGATCGAGCGCGTGTGTGAGGATGCGATCGAGGAAGTCCCAGCCGAACTTGGAGAGATTTTCCTCGCCCTTCTCGTCCCAGAACAGGTTGGTCTTGCCCTGCGAGACGGAGACGTTGGTGTGCATGCCGCTGCCGTTGACGCCGACAACAGGCTTGGGCAGGAAGCTGGCCGTGTAGCCCATGTTGGCGGCGATCTGGCGGCAAAGCAACTTGTAGAGCTGGATCTGATCGGCCGCGGCCACCACTTCGGAGTAGCCGAAGTTGATCTCGAACTGGCTGGGCGCCACCTCGGGGTGGTCCTTCTCGTTCTGGAAGCCCATGGCGCGCTGAACCTCGGCCGCCGTGTCGATGAACTGGCGGAGGGGGTCGAGGGGCATCACATGGTAGTAGCCGCCATTATTGATGAACTCGAACTTGCCGGTCTCGTGGTATCGCTGTTCGGCGCCTTTGCCCGCGAATAGAAAGCCTTCAATCTCGGTGGCTGCATTGAGGGTGTAGGTCTTTTCCTTGAACAGCTTGTCGGAGTAGTTCTTGAGCACGCCGCGCAGGTCGCCCGAGTAGGGTGTGCCGTCCTTGTCGATGACGTTTCCGAAGACCAGCACCTTGCCGGTGCCGAAGACGTCGGCCGGCACCCAGTAGAAGGAGGCCCAGTCGATGCCCAGGCGTAGATCGCTCTCCTTCTGCGCCGTGAATCCGCGGATCGAAGAACCGTCGAAGGTCAGGTTCTCATAGGATCCGAGGAGGAATTTCTTGTCGTAGTCGAGCAGGTGGAGGCGGCCCTCGAGATCGGAAAACAGCACGGTGACGGCCTTGATGCGCTTTTCGTCGGCGAGGTATTTCAGGCGTTTTTCGCGAATTTCATCGTCGGAAACGCGGTTGATGCGGTCGCTCTTGGCTTGCAGATTCAGTGTTTCCAGTTCCTCATAGGAGAGAGCTAGAAAGTTCCGATACTCGGTGGACATGGATCTCCTTTCGTGGGCGCGAAGCAGTTGTGGGCACTCTTATGAAGGAATCCTAGAACCCTCGGTATAAGGATTCCATGAAGATTTTGGGATTAGAACGAAGCCCAAGACGCTCAACGGCTATGGGCGATCAGGAGCATCAGTAACAGTATAACAACGGGAATAAGGGCCAGGCCGCCGTAATAGAGCATCTTGCGGACCCGCGGGGATCTGCGCTTCTGCCAGTCGCGGGTCTCGGTGCGGTCCTCGACGCCGACCTGCTCAGGATGCTCGATATCGTGGAGGAACTCCTCGGCGCGGGGGTAGCGGTTTCTGGGGTCGCGTTCGAGGGCGCGATAAAGAATTTCCTGCATCTGGGGTGTGACTTCCGGGTTGGCGATGCGCGGCGGAACGGGGTGGTTGAGCAGGCGGTCGTTCATGGCGGCCAGCGGCGTAGGGCCGGAGAACGGTAGTTTGCCGGTGAGCATCTCGTAGAGAATCACGCCCATGGAGTAGATGTCGCTGCGCTGGTCGCCGCGCTTGCCTTTGACCTGTTCCGGAGAAATGTAGTCCGGTGTGCCGAGGGCGGTGGTGAAGTTGGCATAGGTGAGGCGGCGCGCGGAGGTGTCGCCGGCGATGCCGAAGTCGATGAGCTTGATGTGGTCGTAATCGCCGACGAGAATGTTTTCCGGTTTCAGGTCGCGGTGCACGACGCCGTTGGCGTGAATGTAGGCAAGAGCTTCCAACACGCCTTTGGCGATGCACAGGGCGCGGTCGCACGGGATGCGGCCCTCGTCAGTATTGCGGCTTTCGTCGAGGATGCGGCGCAACAGGCGCCCTTCGCACCACTCCATGACCATGTAGACGCGGGAGTGTTTATCGCCGCCGTAAACGCGCATCACGTTGGGGTGGTCAAGCCGCTCGCCGATGGCCGCCTCGCGCTGGAAGCGGTCGTTGAAGAGCGGATCGGCTTCCATGTCGGGGTGGGGAATCTTGAGGGCCACGGTGCGGCCGTCGCGCGTGTCGGTAGCGCGGTAGATGGTGGCCATGCCGCTGCGCGCCACGGCCGCGTCGATGCGGTAGGAATCGAGTTGTGTGCCGGACTCCAGTGGGTCGTAAAAACTCATCGGGCGCCGCGCTCCATCGAGGTACTTTTTTACTGTATCGGAATTTAAGCCGGACGGAGTAAGGGTTTTGTAAGGAGAAGCCGTTGGGAGCAACCGCAGATCCTTCGACCCCTTCTGTTGTGCTCCTGTCGTTCAGGATGACAGGGCGACCCGCATGTGGAGTTTCAGCAGTGGATACTATGCCGGTAGACGATATGGCCGCCCGCGGTACATGCCGACCTGCTCTACTGTGCGGATGCGTATGACCAGTGCTGTTGTGTTGTCGCCGCCGTCGATCTCGACGCCGCGGGCCACGAGTTCGCGGGCGATCTCGACGGCGTCTTTTCTCTGCGAAGCGATGGCGGCGATTTCAGCTTCCTTCATCTCGTCGTGCAGGCCATCGGTGCACAGAACGAACACGTCGCCGGGCTGAATCGTGAGGGAATTTGTGTCGGGCGAAACGAACATTTCGGTTCCGACGGAGCGAATGAGCACGTGGCGCGAGTCGGAGGCGGCAATCTCATCGGCGGAGATGAGGCCCATCTTGCGCTGCTCGTTGACCAGCGTGTGATCCTGCGTGATCTGCCGCGCCAGGCCATTTCTGACCAGGTAACAGCGGGAGTCGCCGACGTGCGAGACGACAGCCTGGTCGTAGCGCAGGGCGCAGGCGACGACGGTGGTGGCCATCTTTTGGCCGTGATGCTCAGGCGTGAGAGCCAGATCGTGCACGGCCGTATTGGCGCGCTCGATGAGGCGCGGCATCAGGCTGGCGAGCAGGGAGCCAGGCTGCGCTTTGGCGAATCCATCGGTGAGGACGTGTACGGCTGTGGCTGAGGCAATTTCGCCGAGGTCCATACCGCCCACACCGTCGGCCACCACAAAAAGAAAACCGTGCGAACGGGCCTGCTGACGCGATGCCGGGACAAACGATCCGCAGAAGTCCTCATTGTTGGTGCGGACTTTGCCGAAGTCGCTTGCCTGGCCGAACTGTACGTCTAACATCTGAAGCCGCCGTATCAAATCTTGCACCGTCATCCTGAACGAAAGACGCCCCAGGCGTATTTCTGCCTGGGGGTGATTCGCGCAGGATGACAGCCGACATGGTTTGAGGTGCCAATTGCGCAAGCGAGCGAACTACGAGAGTTGCTGTCTTGCTGTCACCAATGCCGCTCTGCCCTTCGACTTCGACGACCGGATGAAATACACCGCGCCATAGAGGCCCCAGACGGCCGAGATGCCGAGAGCGGTTAAGGGTTCCATCTTGGTGCCCAGGTTAAAGAACGGTCCGATGACGTAGAACGCCATGCAGGTAAGGTTGGCGATGAGACCGAATCCCGGAATCAGGTAATGCATCAGGATGTTCTTGTCGTGACGCTCGGAGTAAGCGACGATGCACAGCAGGCAGCTTAACCCGTAGAGAATGAAGGTGCCGAAGTTGGAGGTGAGCGTGATGGCGAGCAGCGAGTTGGGCAGTGCGGCCATCCTGGCGTGCGAGGTGTAGCCGAAGCTGGAGAAGATGTTGTGCGGCAGGGCGGCGATGGAAGCGTCGGTTGGCGCGCCGGCGTCGCCGAAGGCCAGCGAGACAGCGACACATCCGATCGCAGCCGAAATGGCGGCCAGAGTCCAGATGGCCCGCCGGGGCGAGAGCGACTCCGCGTGCAGCAGGCCGAAGTGCTCGGGAACCTCCTGGTCTTTGCCCATGGCGTAGGTGACGCGGGCACCGGTGTTCATGCAGCTCAGCGTGGTGCCGATGAGCGCCAGGAACACTGTGACAGCCTCGGCCAGCATGAAGTACTTGCCGTGGCCCTGGCCAAGCAGCGCGTCGCCGACGATGATCATCATGTCTCCGATGGGTGCGGCGGAGCTGGCGGCGTTCTGCATGGTATAGCCGGAGTTAAGGAAGTAGTTGGCGCAGAAATACTCAAACAAGTAGCAGAACAATCCCTGAATCAGCAGCGATGCGATGACGGCGATGGGAATGTGCTTGGTGGGATTCTTGGCCTCGCCGCCCATCGCGGTGACCGATTCGAAACCGACCAGGATGAGAATGGCTACCGTTGCCTGAATAAACATCCAACTGAACTGGTGCACGCTGACGACGGACGAGGCGTTGGGGTGCGTGAGGAAGTTGCCGCTGGAGTCGGTGGTCGGGTAGCTGATCGTGTATGGGACGGGCTTGCCGGATTTATCGAGCAGCGGCAGAGGAGCGGCGTTCGCGTCGCGCAGGATGGATCCGTCCTTGGGGCTGGTTGCGAACTGGTAGGTGTAGGTCGACATGGACTGCGAGTCGTACTGGAAGGCCGGCGCGCCGGCTGGATGATTGGTGCGATAGCCCAGCGCCAGCACGCTGAAGACGATCAGTGCCGAGATCTGCACAATGTTGATCGCGATGTTGACGGCCGTCGAAGCGCCTGCGCCCTTTGAGGCGATCCATGCGACAAAGAAGGAGAAGATGATCGCAACCAGGCCCATAAATACCGGCCCAGGGTTGGAGCCGCTGAGAAAGTTGGGATAGAGGAAGCCGACCACGTAGCCCACGAAGATGCCGGTGGTGGCCACCATCACGCCGGGATAGACCCAGTAGTAGAGATGCGAACCCCAGCCTACAACGAACTTGGCGATGCGCGCGTACTTGAAGGCTTTGTCCTTCGAGAGCATGGCCTGCTCAGCGTAGTAGTAACTAGAGCCGGTGCCGGGATAGAGCTTGGAGACTTCAGCGTAGGCAACGGCTGTGGCCAGGCAGAGCAGCAGTGCGGCGAAGATACCGATCCACATGGAGGGTGCGGTGGAAGGCTGGCCGGCAACGCCCGTGGTGGCCTGAATGTAGAAGGTGAGCCAGAGGAAGGCGCCGGGAGCGATCAGCGCCATCGCGTTACTGGTTAAGCCAGTGAGCCCGAGTGTGGCCTGCATTTGAGGTGCTTTCGTTTCTGCCATGGGTATTCTCCTGAATGTAGAAAAATCGTCTGGCCGATCCCTGCGGAGGTTTGCAGGGAGACTGCGAAAACAGCGAGGTTGGCGCATCTTCTACCGCGTACGCCGAGCTTGAGATGCGGCGTTTCCTGGTGCGAGTCCGGCCAGATGAGATGCAGGCCGGCCTCGATTCATCAGCGGTATTGTGAGTCTAGCGTTCAGTCCGTGAGGACGAAATAAAGAAGTAAGCGAGTGGCTTGCGCGGCTTTGGACTATTTCCTGACGATGTTATCGCCGAAGATGAAGCCGAACTCGCCCACGGCGCGAAACTGCGTGGCGTCCGTGCCGATCGCGCCAAAGACCGCTCCGGGCGTCGAGTCCATCGCGTGTACAACGGCAAGATCGGTGCGGAAGTAGAAGCCGCCCTTCTGGTAGGTCGGCGTGACAGTGAAACTTGTGGCTTTGCTGCCGGGGCCGTAGAGGAGATTCACGTCAGGACCGCCGAGGGAACCGGAGGCCGCGATGTACTCAAAGCGGCCCGGAAGCGAGAAACCGCCCTTGAAGGACTTGCTGAGGTAAGCGGCAAAACCGTTTGTAGTAGCACCCTTGGCGATATTGGCCTTGGAATTGGTGGGAACTTTGGCGTACTGGTAAATGGCCGATGCGATCCACGCGCCCTTTGTGTAGGTGTAGATGACCATGTGCATGTACCCGTTGTTCTGCACCGGGGTCGCTAGTGTCTGGAAGGCGGTCTGGCTCAGGTTGCCCATTCCGTCGTAGACCAGACTGTGTGGCCCCTTGGTGAAGACGATCTGTCCGCTCAGCCACGAATATCGGTTGGAGTAGTAGCCGTCATTCCAACTGAAGGACGCGGTGAGGTATTTACCCAGCGTCTGGTTCACCTGGATGCCGCGATTGACCGCGTTTTCCTGCGCCCACACGAGTCCGCGCTCGATGTCGAAGTTCTGAAAGGTGAAGGTAGATTCTGCGCCGATTACCGTGGGCAGGGCGCCGATCTGCCAGGTTGTGGTCTTGCCGGTTGCAATCTTAGCGAAGGCCACCGGAACCGGTCCGTAGAAGTCCTTGACCGTGTCTTGGGCGTTCAGAAACGCAGCTCCGAGGGTCGGCATGGTGTATTCGCCCACCTGGACGAACCATTGGAACTTGCCGTCGGCCTTCTGGATGAACAGTTCACCGTTGCTGAGCGTGGCCTGCTTGGTGTCGTCGCCGGGAACCGGGTTGTTCTGCCCCTGCGCGTATCCGGTGAGAATGCCGTTGACAGAAAGCTTGCCGAAGGGACCGGCGTCAAAGACGGCCGGGGGCAGCCACTGCAGCGGACCCGTGAGAACGAAGGTGGAAAGCGGCGCAGGCGCTGCGCTTGCAGCGGCAGCAGGGGAGGGCGGTTGAGCCGCTGGCGCAGGTGTTTGCGCACCGGCCATCAGCGCGATGGCCATTGCGATTCCAGCGATTGAATCAAGTATGAGTACGGCCTTTGAATGCATCGACACGAATCCTCCAGAAAGAATGTTGTGACGAACAGAAGACAGAGTGAGATTGTACGGGCGCGTTGGCGCGCACCGTCTAATGGTCCGGTGAGACCCTTTCAAGGTTGCAGAGAACTACGCACGGTTACGGTTCGGATTGCTGCTATCTATACAGCAATCGGTGTATATTCACGGGCCGTGACAAAAGTGAATCGCTCTGCCACTAGTAATACAAACAAAGCATAAGGAATCTATCAGGATCGGGAAAAAGATTTGTTTGATTTGTCAGCTGGATGCGCTGGCGCCATGTACCTCGCATCGAGAGGTATGAATGCGCCAGGCCATATGGAAATAGGGGGAGCGGCGCTGCAGATCCATGCATTTATCTGCATCGGCGAATGTATCGCGGCCCTTGTTTCTTTCGCACTCGCAATAATGCTCGCAAGCCGCCCCAGGATTTCGGAAGCATGACTATGCGCTGGAATGACTACTCCAATATGGACCCCATGGTAGCCTCAACTGCAAGCCGCCCATCAGCCGCTCCGACTCAGGAACAACCTCTTGAACTACGACCTCCAACAAGCGGGTCGCACAAAGCAAGGTTGTAAGGATGATGGTTCGCTTTGCATCCCATTCCAAATCATTTCTGTTCCGTTTTATGGCAGGGGTAGTTTTCCCTCAATGCAAGTGCTACGCCGTAGGCCAAATTCTCGTCGAGTAGTTTAGGATTCTTCTCCATGTACTGCACATATAGCCGAATAAGTGTTTCTGGAGCCGTGCCCTCACTTACGCAGATTTCTGGACCTTTCGCAATTGCATACCCTGCTGAGAGCCCTTTCACATATCCAAGGCAAAACCAGCTTTGTGACCATTCACCATTCAAAATTCGACGCGCTAGAATCACTCGCCTTGCCTGCTCTGTCGACACCTATCTGACAAGCGTGAAACAGAAAAGACCCTTTTGAAGTGTCTGCGCTGCCAGGGTTCTGCGCCGTTGCTCTGAAGCATAGTACGGTCAAGGCAATTACGGCACACGCCGTCCATCGGTTAATCTTCATTCCAGCCCCCTTTTGCAAAGTTGGGATAATGCTACCCGATTCCGCAAGGCCCTGTTCAACGTAGGCTGAGTATGCGACAACTCGCTACGTTATTCGGACATGCCCCAACTTCCTTTCGAGTCCGATACTGACAGGCAGGTATCCCCGCGATTTCCGGCCTTGTTCTAGGGGGTGTGTGGGGTGTCTCGGTAGGCTCTCACGACTGCCGGACACTGCGAATAGATCGAGCGACACTCCGAGGGGCAGGCACAGCGAAAAATCGCAACGGGTTTGCCGTATTATTGCCGTACAAAGGGTATTGAGGGGTATCTCTTGGATTGCCACTTGCCATAAACCATTTAGTTTCTTTGGTGTATGGCGGGGACGACGGGGCTCGAACCCGCGACCTCTGCCGTGACAGGGCAGCGCTCTAACCAAACTGAGCTACGTCCCCAGATTGTTTTTCAACAACTTAGGCTTATGTCACATAGAATCAAGCGTTTCGCGGAAGGCGCTAATTTCGCTTCATTCTACCTTTTCGTTGCTGTAGGCGCGATTTTCAGATTTAGTGGAGACCACGTAAACACCAAAACCGTCACGGCAACGACTGAAATTAGTCTATCAGATGAATTCCATTTTTTGTGACTCGCGCGCCCTATAACTGACTCGCTTGATTCATCCTCTATCCGGCAGTTGAACCGCTCATTTCCCGCTAACCGCTAGACTGAGATCATCTTGGTTAACAGGGGGTCATCACCCGATGGGTGAACGTGGCGGGAGTGATGAGCGTGGATTGGTGGTGCGGC
>JAJYFA010000133.1 GCA_021790995.1 Acidobacteriota bacterium | reverse complement strand
CATACAGGTAGCCGACCGTATAACTCTCAATGCAAGACGTTACGCCAAAAATGATGACCGCCGAGAGAGCGCCGATGCATAGCGCCTTGCCGAATTTCGTGAACCTCATGCTATTCCTTCATCCTGGTCAGGCGTATGCCGCCAAGTTTGGTCGTTCCCGAGCAATGCTGGGTTGGGATGCAGTCCCTGATGCATTGTAAAAGGCGAGGGCAGGTTGTGCATAGTTTCCGTGTGGGATCGGGCAATTGCCGCGATTCCCGACACTTCTCCACACTAAACCCCGGCCCTTTGGCCCGTTTCGCCGCACCGCAAACCCGCACTTCGGATGTAATCGCAGTATAGACGTTGCCGGGAGCATGAAGGGGAGCGAAGTTCAGTGAGGAATTTTTTATCCCGGCCGGTTGAGGAAATCTTCCCATGGCCGGCCGGGAATTACGCGTCTTCCCTGCCCTACCACACGCGGCAGGAATTCTCTGGATACATCGGCTGGCCTTTCTTGCAGCCGAAGGCTTTACCGAACTCATCAAAGTTCTGCACCGTGCCGTTTACGCGCCAGCGGCCGGGCGAATGCGGGTCAACCAGCGCGCTCAAGCGGGCGCTCGCGTCCGTGCGGTTTTCACACCACACTTGGGCGAAGCCGATAAAGTAGCGTTGTGCCTCGGTGTAGCCATCGATCTTCTCATCGATGCTCTGATGCTCCCCGGCCAGCGCGTCCTCGAGCGCCTGATAGGCAATGCGCAGGCCGCCATTGTCGGCGGTGTTTTCACCCAGGGTGAGGTGGCCGTTGAGATGGACGGCTGGTGAACTGCCCTCGGCTGGCGCGGTCTCGAAGCCGCTGTACTCATGGGCCAGACAGCCGGTGCGCGCGGTAAAGGCCTCGTGATCGGCGGGAGTCCACCAATCGCGCATGTTGCCCTTGCCGTCAAAGTGCGACCCCTCGTCGTCGAATCCGTGCGTCATCTCATGCCCGATGACCACGCCGATTCCGCCGAAGTTCACCGCCGGGTCGGCTTTGAAGTCGAAGAACGGCGGTTGCAGGATGCCGGCCGGGAAGTTGATGTCGTTAAACGAGGGATCGTAATACGCGTTGACCGTGGGCGGCGTCATGCCCCACTCTTTTTCATCCACGGGCTTGCCCAGCTTGGCAAAGTTGTAATTACGCCCGTAGATGGCCGCCTGCTCCACGTTTTCCACATACGTGCCACGGTGGACCTTCACGCTTGAATAATCCCGCCACTTCTCCGGATAGCCGATCTTGTTGCGGAACATGGCCAGCTTTTGTTCCGCAGCCTTCTTGGTCGTCTCGCTCATCCAGGGCAAACCGCGGATGTCGTCTGCCAGGGCCTTTTCGAGCGCTGCCACCAGTTTATCCATGCTTTCCTTGGCGGCGGGCGGGAAGTTCTGCTTCACCCAGTCCTGACCAACAGCCTCGCCCAGTGCGCGGTCGGTCGCCGCCGTGCACTGTCTCCAGCGAGGCTGCGGCACCTTCTGGCCCGCCAGAATCTGTCCAAAAAAGCGGAAGTTTTCATCAAAGAAGGGGCTCGAAAGGTTCGCGGCTTCGCCGTGCAGCACATGCCAGCGCAGATAGCTCTTCCAGGCATCGAGGGGCTGGCTCGCAAGAAGTTCATTCAGTCCCTTGAAGTAGTCCGGCGCGGATACGTCGAGGGTGTCGAAGTGGCCGATGCCAATCGAATCGAAGTACGTCTTCCAGTTGAACTCCGGCGTCAACTTTTGGAAGTCGGCCACGGTGTAAATGTGATAGACCTTTTCGGGGTCGCGGCGCTCGACGCGCGACATCGACGCCTTGGCCATCGCGGTTTCGATCGCCATCACCGATGCGGCCTCTTTGGCGGCCTTGTCCGGCGTATCCCCGGCCAGGACAAACATTTTCGTGACGTGCTCCAGGTATTCGGCGCGGATCTGGGCAAAGTGCGGCGAATCGACAAGGTAGTAGTCGCGATCGGGCAGCGATATGCCGCCCTGATCGATGCCGGCAATTTGCTTGGACGAGTCTTTCTCGTCCTGCGTGACGCCGAACTCGAAGAATCCGTCGGGCATGCCGTGATTTTCAAGCCAGGTGAGCAGAGCGGGAATCCCGTGTACGCTCTTGATCCCTGCGATCTGGCTCCAAGATCTCTGAATGGGTTCAAGTCCCAGTTTTTCGATGGTCGTCGTGTCCATGCAGGAGGCATAGTAGTCGCCGTACTGTTTCTGCAGGGCGCCCTTCGGGTTGCTGGCCGCGGCGTCCAGGTCCTTCCAGAGCAGGTACTGGTTGCGCAACTGCAACTCTGAAAAAGAGCGCATCCAGCGCGTCTGGTCGGAAGGAATCGGATTATTCTTCCTCCAGTTGCCGCAGGCGTACTGGTAAAAGTCAACGCAAGGGTCGGCGGTTGTATCGATGGCAGAGACATCGAAACTCTTGATCGCCTGAGGCGGTGTGGGTTTTGATGTGACGTCCTGCGAGATCGGCAGTTGTTTGGCGGAAGGCGCCGTTTGCGCAAAGGCGGTTCCCGCGGCAAGAATGAGAGCGACAGGAATAAAGCGGAGAGAATGCATTATTTACCTCGGGGCAGCAGTGACCATCGGGCGCCTGCGCCGACGAAAACCGGCAGGAACAAATTTTCAACCCGTGGCTGCGCCGTTGAACAGCCTATCACAAACTCTCTGCGCCATTCTGAAGGGGAAACTCGCGATGAAAACTGGATTTGGATTTGCGGTATCGATGCTGGCATTGGGTTTGGTGGCGTGGTTGCTCCAGCCGGTGCGTGCGGCACGTGCGCAGGATGTACATGTGCGCGTCTCGCACAATGTGAAGACCGGAACCGAAGGCACAGCGGAGTTTCCCACCATTCAAATGGCGATGGATCACCATCCCTTTGCCGGCAAAGGACCAGACGGCAAACCGGGCCGCGTCTATATCGAGATCGAGCCCGGCGTCTATCACGAGCGCGTGATCGTCACGCAGAACCACGCCAATATCACGCTGGTCGGCATGGGCAAATCGCCCTCCGACGTAGTGATTACCTACAGCCTCAACGCGAAACAGGCCGGTGGTACGTTTTTCACCGAGACAGTCGAAATCAACGGCGACGGCTTCGAGGCCGACAACCTGACCTTTGAGAACACCGCCGGCAACACTGGGCAGGCTGTGGCCGCCGCCGTGCGCGCCGACCGCGCTGTCTTCAAGAACTGCCGCTTCCTCGGCCACCAGGACACGCTGTTCGCCGACTACGGCCGCCAGTATTACGTTGATTCCTACATCGAAGGCGGCGTGGATTTCATCTTCGGCAACGCCGCCGCGGTCTTCGACCACTCCGAAATCCACGCGAACGGCCCCGGCTACCTGACGGCGCAGTCACGCACCTCGCCGGGCCAGAAAACCGGCTACGTCATCCTGGACAGCAAAGTAACGAGTGGCATCGCGCCTGGCTCGCCGCGCGACACGATCAGCCTAGGGCGGCCGTGGCGGCCATTCTCGCGCGTGATCTACATCCATACAGAGCTGCCCGCCGATGTGAAGCCTCAGGGCTGGAACGCGTGGGGCAGAACGAGCAAAACACCGCAGGCGTATTACGCCGAGTTCCAGTCCAGGGGCCCCGGCGCGGATCCGGCGGCGCGCGTGGCTTGGTCGCATCAGTTGACGAAGAGCCAGGCGGCGCAATTCATGCCGCGCGTCTTTCTGGCCGGCAAAGACCACTGGAACCCTGCGGCGGCGGCGGCCAGGCTTCCGTAGAGGGTAGAACGCCGATCGCATGGAGTTGGTCCAGGCTCGGTATCGCTACGGGTAGCCGCGGAATAAGGCCGGGATTTCCAGTCTTTACACGTCTGCGGCGCGCCTGACACACTGGAGCGTGGACACTCAGACCGTCGTCATCCTCGATTTCGGCTCGCAGTATACGCAGTTGATCGCGCGGCGCATCCGTGAGCAGAACGTCTTCTCCGTAGTGCTTCCCTGCACCGCCCCTTTGAGCGAGATTCAGGCGCAAAAACCCATTGGGATCATCCTTTCGGGCGGGCCTTCGTCGGTGTACGATGCCGATGCGCCGGCCGCGGACCCGCGCGTGCTTTCGCTGGGTCTGCCCACGCTCGGCGTCTGCTACGGGCTGCACTTCATCGTGCACCACCTGGGCGGCAAAGTGCGCTCGGCGCCCAAGCGCGAGTATGGCCACGCCGAGGTCCAAATTGAGGACGGCGCAACGCCGCTGTTTGCCGGGCTGCCCGGCTCGATCCAGGTGTGGATGAGCCACGGCGACGAGGCCGAACGGCTGCCTGAAGGCTTTCGCCGCGTGGCCGTCACCTTGAACGCGCTGGCAGGCATTGCCAACGAACAGAAAAAGATCTGGGCCGTGCAGTTTCATCCCGAGGTGCACCACACACCGCTTGGGCCTCAGCTGATCGGCAACTTCCTCAAGATCTGCGGCGCGCGTGGCGACTGGACGCCCGCGCACTTCATCGAGACCACCGTCGCCGCAATCCGCGAGAAGGTCGGCAAGGGACACGTGATCTGCGGCCTCTCGGGCGGCGTGGATTCCTCGGTGGCCGCCATGCTGGTGCACCGGGCCATCGGCGAACAACTGACCTGCATCTTTGTGAACAACGGAGTCCTGCGCAAAAACGAATTTGAGAACGTGCAAAAGAACCTGCGCGACAAGCTGGGGCTGAAAATTGTAGCTGCCAATGCCGGCGCGCGCTTTCTCTCCAAACTCGCCGGAGTCACCGATCCCGAGAAGAAGCGCAAGATCATCGGCGCCGAGTTCATCGCCGTCTTCGACGACGAAGCCCACCGCATCGAACAGCAGAGCGGCAAAGTGGATTGGCTGGTGCAGGGCACGCTCTATCCCGACGTCATCGAGTCGTCGAGCGTGAAGGGACCGAGCCAAACCATCAAGAGCCACCATAACGTTGGCGGCCTGCCGGAGTTCATGAAGCTCAAGCTGATCGAGCCGCTGCGCGATCTCTTCAAGGATGAGGTGCGCCGCATCGGGCGCGACATGGGAATGCCTGAGGAGCTTTTGAGCCGTCAGCCATTCCCGGGGCCGGGGCTTGCGGTGCGCATTCTGGGCGAGGTCACTCCCGACCGCGTGGCCCTGCTGCAGGAGGCCGACGACATTGTCGTGAGCGAGATCAAAGTGGCCGGGCTCTACACCAAGATCTGGCAGAGCTTCGCCGTGCTGTTGCCGGTGATGAGCGTAGGCGTGATGGGCGACCAGCGCACCTACGCCTATACCTGTGCCATCCGCGCCGTGCATTCGGAAGACGGAATGACCGCTGACTGGACCCCGCTGCCCTACGAACTGCTCAAGCGCATCTCCAACCGCATCGTCAACGAGGTGCGCGGCATCAACCGCGTGGTCTACGACATTACGTCAAAGCCGCCGGGAACCATCGAGTGGGAATAGGCACGGGCGCGAATCGCTGGTTCCTCATTTCCGGATCAATAGAATTGGTAAAGTGAATCGGCAACAGTTCGACGTTCTCATCCTCGGAGCCGGCGCCGCCGGCCTGATGGCCGCCATGGAAGCTGCCCGCCGCGGCCGGCGCGTTGCGGTACTGGAACGCGCGGAACGGCCGGGCAAGAAGATTCTCATCTCCGGCGGCGGCCGTTCAAATTTCACCAATCTGCACACGCGGCCCGAGAATTTTCTCTCCGCCAATCCCCACTTCGCCAAATCGGCATTGGCGCGCTTCACTCCGGCGGACTTCATCCGGCTCATCGAACGGCACGGCATCGCGTACCACGAAAAGACTTTGGGACAGCTTTTCTGCGACGGCTCGGCACGGCAGATCGTCGACATGCTGATGCGCGAATGCGCGGACCTGGGCGTGCGCACGCTTCTCTCGACCGCCGTTCGCGAGGTGCGCCGCGACGGCTCGTCAGGCGCGTTCGCAATCGATGCCGGGAACAGCGTCTTCACCGCGTCCGCGCTCATCGTGGCTACCGGCGGACTGTCTATCCCCAAGATCGGCGCCACGAGATTCGGCTACGAGATTGCCAGGCAGTTTGGCGTTCCCATCGAGCCCTGTCGTCCGGCGCTGGTTCCGCTGACCCTCGCAAGTGCTGAACACGCGCATTACGCGGATCTCGCCGGCGTTTCCACGCCGGTGATTGCGGCCTGCGGCAAACGTGGCTTTCGCGAAAAGATGCTCTTCACGCATCGCGGTTTGAGCGGCCCGGCCATCCTGCAGATCTCTTCGTATTGGGAACCGCCGCAGACGATTCGCATCGACTGGTCGCCGGGGCAAACTTTGCTCGCTCCCCTGCGGACGCCGAACGCACGGCGCGATCCGGCAGCCCTGAAGACAGCATTGCGCTTGCATCTGCCCGCGCGCCTGGCCGATCGGCTCGTCGAAGTCGCAGCGCCACGGAGTTGGACAAATGCTGCGCTCGACGAACTGGAGCAGAGATTGCACGGCTGGACCTTCGCGCCCTGCGGCACCGAGGGTTACGAGAAGGCGGAAGTGACGGCAGGCGGAGTGAATACCGACGCACTTTCGGCGCAGACAATGGAGTGCCGCAGTGTGCGCGGGCTCTATTTTATTGGTGAGGTCGTGGACGTGACGGGCCAGCTCGGTGGATTCAACTTCCAGTGGGCGTGGGCCTCGGGGGCAGCAGCGGGCCGCTCGGTCTGATGGCAAATTGAAGCCAGTGTCTCTCAAAACCTCGCAGAAGACGTTGAGACGCAGAGCTCACTGGCAGATGAAAACTGAGCCTGATTACTCGTAAGCCAGCGCGTCGATTGGATCCTTTCGCGCGGCCATCCATGCCGGGTAGAGCGCGCCGCAGATCGAGCCCACGAAGGCGATGGCTGCCGCGCGCGCCAGCCACGTGCCGGTGATTTGAAACTGATGTGTGGGCAGAATATGCAAAAAAACAATCTGAATGCAGTAGGTGCCGGCAATCCCCACGATCACGCCCGCCAGCGCCAGCACAGCGCACTCGCGCAGCACCACGCCGACAATCGTCAGCTTCGAGGCGCCCATGGACTTCAGGATGCCGATCTCGCGCGTACGCTCAAGAACCGCGGTGTACATCGACTGGAAGATCACCAGAAACCCGATGATGACGGCAATGCCGGTAACGATCTCAAGCGAGAGATTAAATCCGGGAATCTTGCTCGGCGTCATCTGGTTGAGCCAACTGTCCACGGTGGTAAGAGTGTTGTTGCCGAAACCACGCGTCGCGCGAATCTCCTGCATCACCAGATCGTCGTTGGCAGGGCTGTCGCACTTGATGAAAAAGACCGATGCCTTGTCGCCAGCGTCCATCAGATGCTGCATGGTCGCAAGAGGAATCAGCTTGCGCCCACCCTTGCCTTGCTCGACAATACCGGCAATGCGGAAGGGGTGGTCCATGATGTTGAGTGTGTCGCCAACGGCGTAAGGCTTGCCCGTGGCCTTGTTCGTGCTGCCAGCGAGAACGTCATCGATGATGACGTCGTAAGGCCCGGTGAATTTGCTGCCGGCCAGGTAGACAAACGGCTTGAGCGCGTTGAACGAGTCGTAATCGATGCCGTACAGAATCTCCACACTGCCGCTGGTGGAGAGGTGCTCGATGGCGGGCGAGACCTTCTCCACGTGCGGCAGGCGCTCCAAAACCTCCACATCGCGGACGGGCATCGACGCGCTGCTTACGCCGTTGAACATGCTGGCGTTCGAGGGCAGCAGCATCAGGTCTGCGCCTATACCGTTGGTGCGCTGCTTCGAGTCATCCAGCATGCCCATGAAGACGGCCACGATGGAAAGAATCATGATGACTTCAATGGCCACGGCGAGCACGCTGATGAAGGAGCGCAGGGGGCGATGCAGGAGATTGGCAAATATCAGTTTATTCATCTTCAGGCCGGATCGTGCGACGAGGAAGACGCCGGAGATTCCGGTTTCAGGGTAACAGACAACGGGCAGTGGTTCGTGCACGATAGGCCTTAGACGCAGCAATCGCAAGAAGATGAATTCCGAACTTGCAAAGGGATCGCCGTGGGGGCCCCCCTCTACGGTCTCTGTAAAGAACTCCTTCATTTTCAATCACCTGGCAGACGCAAACCAGGACAAGTTCCTTTGTTTCAATGACCTGCGGCCAGAATCTTGATGGCAAAGGAGTTACGCGGACCGTGGCCCACGCTGGAAGCGCGAAGGTTGAGGCACATGCACCTGGCACACGCGATTCCACCTGGAAGCATGGTAGCGGATTGGGAGAAATACTCGGCAAAGGTGGATGGGGATCGCGCTCCTCACGGGTTCTCGAATGTGAGACGGCGGGTTCTGATCTCATGTGAGATTGTAGCCAGTTGATGGTGCTCCCCGGTCCCCGAATGCGAGGGACCGGGGGCACCGTCATCGTGGTTTTGGAAGGTCACCGGGACCGGGGTCACCGGCCCGGATTGGGGCTAGTACTCCGCCCTTGACACTATTTTATGCATGTGGTTTAATGTCTGGCCTGACATATGCGTGAGTCGCGCAAGTGCCCGCTGTGACGGGCGCCCACGCATCGTTCACCAGACCTATCACTTTCAGGGAGGTCCATCATGAGGAAAGCTCTCTGGCTGGTGCCACGGCTCGCGGCAATCCTTCTGGGCGCTGTGATATCCCGGCAGGCCTACGCGAACAGCGTTCCGGCAGGATCGTTTCAGGCGAGCGTGGGGAACCCGCTTAGCATAAACGGCCCCTCCACCGTCACCTTCAACACCACATCCGTCTCCCTTTCGTACTGCAACGGGGCTTTAGGCTGTTCGAGCGGAACGGCGTCCGACAGTTATTCGAGCGGAAACGGCTTAGCCTCGGGGTCAGGCAGCACAACCGGCACTCAGCCGCCACCCCTCGCGAGCGGGGGCCAAGTCTCCTTCTACTTCGAGGTCACCGGGCCGGCCGGCGAATCCGTACCGGTGATCGTCAGCGGAAGCGGCTCCGCCACGGCATCCGGTATTATGGCAGGCGCCTCAGTGGTGTTCGAGTGGGTGCAGGATCCCAGCGCCTATGCCGAGGCGTGCGCTGCAACAGCAGACTACGGCAGTTGCGGCACGGTACCGAACTCTTTCTCAAAAGGCTACGAGTACAACATCCCGGAGGGTTGGATGAACGAGGTAACTTTCAGCGCGAGCGGCAACAACGTCAACCCCAGCACCGGGGTATATGGCGCCGGGTCGTGGTCCGCCTCCATCGACCCGATGGTCGAAATCGATAACAGCTCCGGTCTTTACGGCGGTTACACGCTCGAGTTCAGCGCGAATCCACCCAGCAGCGTCCCCGAGCCGCGAACCGCGAGCTTGATGATCGTCGGCCTGGGCGTGCTAGCCATGGCGGGAGCGTTCGGGCGAGAGAAATTGGGGGCTTGATCTTGGCCGGTGGCCCTGATCTCATGTGAGATTGTAACCAGTTGATGGTGCACCCCGGTCCCCAAATGCGAGGGACCGGGGGCACCGTCATCGTGGTTTTGGAAGGTCACCGGGACCGGGGCCACCGGCCCATTCAATGCTCCTTTTGGCGCACATCAGATGGGGTTCTTTCGCAATGACCGTAGCGAGCGTATTCGCTGCGAAGTGTTGAATTGGAGTTTAGAAACTCCATAGATCGCTTATAGCGCATCGTCTCCCAAATGATTGTGAACCTTATCCTGACGGGAGCCTTGTCGATAATGCCCTTCTCGACCCATGAACTTCCGTCTCGAGAGTAGGTATCCTCTTGGGGAAGCGGTACACCTTTGTCATATTCTCGCAGAACCAGAAATCCCCTATTCAGTTCGTCTTGCTGCGCCTTTGGCATTTTTGCAAAATCGCCATTCATAATCAAGAATTCTCGAAGCGTCTTGCTCGTTGCAAAAATGAAGAAAGTTTGCAGTGAAGGATCATCGTCAAAGCAGACATACTCGTCTGCCATTCGGTCGAGGCCACCCGCCTTATAAAGCTCCTCGAAGTAGCTGCGAGCACTCTGGGCCATGTCAGTGCTCGTTAGAAATAGCACTGCGATCATCGCGAATGTTTTCATGCGAGTGATTTTAACTCTAATCACTGCTGTCCGGCTATAAGGCGAACAGATTCAGTTGGTTGCAGGAATTGGGTAAATCGGATTGGGAGTCGATGCTCTGAAGTGCCCGTAAAATGGGCGTTTTCTCGAAGAGAGTCACACTGAGGATCTGGAGGATTTGGTAAAGGCTGGCTTCCAAGGCGAGACGTTTGCGGATGATCGCTACCAGCACATAGACCGAGACGGCGATCCAGATTTGAGTCTTCACCGCGTTCTCGCTGACGCCGTAAAAGGCCTTGATGCGCAGGTGTTGCTTGATCCACTTGAAGAACAGTTCTACCTGCCAGCGCTGTTTGTAGATTTGCGCGATGGTAAGAGCGGGGAGGTTGAAGTTATTGGTCAGGAAGACGAGCCGCTGGCCGGTGTCTGCATCGACGTAACTGACTTTGCGCAACGGCTCGGGATAGGCAGAGGCCGACTGGAACGAAGACAGGATCACCGTCTGATCCGAGCGCACGCCCGTGGTCTTGTCCACCGGATGTGAACAGCGGCGCTGGAGCAAGACGTTGGATTTGGTGCGCACGACGAAGAACGCGGAGCAGAGTGTGAAGACGTACAGGCGCTCGAAGTCGATGTAGCCGCGGTCCATCACGTAAAAGGCTCCGGCTTCGGGCACGAGCTCGTCGAGGATGTTCACGTCATGCACATCGCCGCTGGTGACGCGGATAAACGTGGGGATGTTGCCATGCAGATCGAGCAGAGTATGCATCTTGACGGCGGCCTTGTGGCGTCGAAACCTGGCCCATGGAAAAAGCTTGAGGCACAGATCGATGGTGGTCGAGTCCAGCGCGTAGAGGCTCTGGTCCAGATCCACGCCCATCGGGTCGTGCGCATGCAGCGGTCGCGCGATGCGGATCAGCACCTGCGCAAAGTCGGCGAAGATGCGCCAGTCGTGCGCTTCGTTGGCGTCAGCCAATGTGGAGCGAGCCACGCGGCCACGAAAACCGAGATGGTAGAGCTTACTGCCCAGCGCGCGAAGACAGGCTTCGATGTCACGCAAGCCGTCCCGGTAAGTCAGTTGCGCGAATGCCATGGCGAGATACTGGTCCCAACAGGAGAAGCCACGCGGTCTTGTATCTCCGCCGTAGCGTGCCACGCAACGGCGGAACTCGCGGTCGGGAAGGAAACTGATCAACTGAGAGAAAATGGTTCGGCCTTCGTTCACCCATCATTGTTGCCGGTGAGGTCAGACCTGGGATTTCGAGGCTTCGCAATTCAAATCGCGGCAACATCAAATCGCGAACAACTCATGATGCTGGAATAACTTGCCAGCGGCACCAAGTTCATTAGCCGGACAGTAGTG
>JAJYFA010000132.1 GCA_021790995.1 Acidobacteriota bacterium | reverse complement strand
CTACGACGGCCAGCACGGCGAGGACTTCGACCCGCTGACGATCGAAGACAACTACTGGCAGCAGGGCGACGCAGACTCTTCAAAGAACAACGTCACAGAGCTGCACAATCACCTCATCGCCTCACTCACCGAGGTTCCGCGCACAATTCTCGATCAGGCGGGACTGGAGCCGGCCTTCAAGTCTCAACTCGAAACGCGTTATGCGGAACTGATCCACGCCACGGCGCCTGAAGCGCCCAGCCGCGTTGCCGCCGCACCTGGCAACGGTTTTGCCTACGTCACCTTCAGCCCGCCGGTCGCGGATGGCGGCCGGCCAGTGCTCTCCTATACCGTGACGGCGTCCACAGGCGCAAAAGCCACAGCTTCAGCGGCGGAGTTTTCACGGCTCGCTTACCTGCGCGTGCCTTCGCTCGCGAATGGCCAGCCGGTTACGTTCACCATAACAGCCACTAGCGCCGTGGGAACCAGTGTTCCTTCGCTGCCTTCGTACGCCATTACACCATCCGGTCGCAAAATCCTCCCGCCTCCGCCGCCCGCCCATGTCTCCGCGCATCCGGGCGAGCGCGGAAACGTCAGCATCCACTTCCAGGATCCTGCGGTCGAACACAAAGGCGGGGATCCCAGTCCCATCACGGCATACGAGGTTACCGTTGAACCCGGTGGCAGAATGGTAACCTTCACCGGGCGCAACATTGTCGCCCTGCAAGACGGCAAGCATACAACCTTCAAAGTCATCTCAGGCCTCAAACCCGGCACGTACACCTTCAAGGTCGCCGCCGTGAACGCCGCCGGAGCCGGCGATGTTGCCGCAACTCCTCCAGTCGTGATTCCCTAGCAGCCTGGGTCGAAAGTCCTGATACCTGGTGGCAAAAGTAGCGGAGTATCCAAGCCGCAAAAGCTATCGGTTTGGACAGCAATGACGCAATTTCATACAGTCTCCTCCTTTCGTTCGCATAGAGGTTCCAGACGGTATCGTCTAAATCAAGGTGCTGAAATGCCGCTCGTGGAATTGATATGATCTTCTCATGTCTTTGAGCGATCTCGAATTTGCCTACTCCCCGGTGCGCGACCAGGTGCGCGACCTGCGGGAGTATCTTTGACCCGGCCCGCATCCGCAGGGAACTCTCTGAAATTGAAACCAAACTAGCCGATCCGGCGCTGTGGTCCAATCCGGCTGTGTCACAGCCGTTGATGCGCGACCGCAAGCGCCTGGAAGCCCTAGTCCGCGACGACGACGAGCTCGTGCGCCGTACCGGCGACATTGAAGCCTACTTCGAGCTGGCAAAGGAAGGCGAAGATGTGCTTGCCGACCTGGAGCAGAGCATCAAGGAACTGGCGGCCTTCGCCGAGGCGCTCGAAGCCCGCACCATGCTTTCCGGCGAGGCCGACGCGCTCAACGCCATCGTTACCGTGCATCCCGGCGCTGGCGGCACCGAAAGCCAGGACTGGGCCGAGATGCTGCTGCGCATGTACCTGCGCTGGGCCGAGCAGCAGGGCTTCAAGACCGAGATGAACGACTACCAGGACGGCGAAGAGGCCGGCATCAAGTCGGCTACCTTCACCATCACGGGCGAATATGCCTTCGGCATGTTGGCCGGCGAGAGTGGCGTGCACCGGCTGGTGCGCATTTCGCCATTCGACTCCGCCAAGCGCCGTCACACCTCATTCGCTTCAGTCTTCGTTTCGCCTGAAATCGACGACTCGATCCATGTCGACCTGAAAACAGAGGATCTCCGCATCGACACCTACCGCTCGGGCGGCAAGGGCGGCCAGCACGTGAACACCACAGACTCAGCCGTGCGCATGACGCATCTTCCGACGGGAATTGTCGTGCAGTGCCAGAACGAGCGCTCGCAACACAAAAACCGCGACAAGGCCATGAAGATGATGCGCTCGCGGCTCTACGAGTACGAGCTTGAAAAGAAGCGCGCCGATGCTAAAAAGCTCGAAGACTCGAAGCTCGACATCAACTTCGGCTCGCAAATTCGCTCCTACGTTTTGCAGCCCTACCGCATGGTCAAAGACCATCGCACGAAGATCGAGGTGGGCGATGCGGACAAGGTGCTCGACGGGTATCTTGAGCCGTTCCTGAAAGGCTACCTGCTCGCCAAGCGCCGCGGTACAGCGGTGGCGACGGGAGCGGACGACGATCTGGAAGTGTAGAAAGCTGGTAGGATGTGGCTGCGGCGTTCCGGCTCCCAGCTACTGGCTACCGGCTACAGGCTGGCAAGATGACTGCATCGACCAACGATTCTGCCCTCATCGACGAAATCCTTCGCACCGCGCGCAACATTGCCGTCATCGGCATGAGCGACAAGACGTGGCGGGCCAGCCACAATGTTGGTCTCTACCTAGCCCGGAACGGCTATCGTATTTTTCCCGTCAATCCGGCGTTTCTTGAAGTGGCCGGAATGCAGTGCTACCGGGACCTCGGTGCGGCTCAGCTCGCGGCGCGCGAACAGACGGGGCAGGGAATCGACGTGGCTGAGGTCTTTCGCGCTTCGCAGCATGTGCCGGCGATCGTCGATGACGTGATCCGCCTCGGCATTCCATACCTCTGGTTGCAGGATGAGGTGATTCACGATGAAGCCGTGGCGCGTGCGCAAGACGCCGGCGTCAAGTGCATCCAGAACGAGTGCATGTTTCGCGAGCACGCCGCCAGGCCGGAGCTTCATACGAAGCGGTGATAGCCGTAAGGTTGTTCACGCAGATGAATTTTTGGGGAGCGTGGGATCCCGAAGCCTCACGGCCTCAGCCGTCCCTTCGGAACTCGGTACGGCTTTACTGGCGCGCTATCTCTTCCATATTGACTTCGTAGCGAGGAAGAACGCCGCACTCCGCGGCCATGCGGAAGAAGCCGCGCATGCCTTCCAGGCACTCTTCGTCGAGCAAGTAGTGGATGTTGCTCGTGAGGTATGTCCGAATGGTCTCCTCGGGAACCGGCAACCGTTTGGCCCACTCGGTCACCAGAGGGCCGATGTTGGCCAAACCATGGTCGCGCGAAGCGATCAGATCCGCGATCACTCGTTCGCGCAAACGCCCGCCCCGCGGAGCTGCGCCGCCGACGATGCTCCAGACAGCGGAAACGAAAGGCAGCCCCGTCAACGTCCTCCACTCTGCCGCGAGATCGCGATAGACAAGCTCCTCGCAGGATCGCTCTGTGCGGTTGTGCCGCTCTTCGAGCGCCAGCAGCGCGCTGTCGCCAATCACGATGGCGGCGTCGGCTCGGGCCAGCATCTTGTCCAGGCAGGGAGCCATGGGCACGAATTCGATTCCGGGATTGCCCCACTTGTGGAAGAGAACGCGCGAGTAAGCAATGGTAGTACGGCTGGAGGTGTCGGCGGCGACGGAGCGCAAATCAGCGAACTCGCGGCCGGCGCGGTGCACGAGCAGGAGCGAACGCACGCGGCCTTTTGAGGCGATGGTGCAGCCAGGCAGAATGTGCAGTTGCGGCGATGTGGCCAGCGCGGCGATGGGAATCAGGCCAATGTCGGCCTCGCCGGAGACCAGCCGTGCCGCACATTCCGACGGCGTCATGCGGTCGATGCGGTAGCGCGCCGTCAGATCTTCGGAAAGAGGCGGATGCTCAAAATCCCACATCAGCGGCGCAGGATTTAAAAAACCGATCGCTGCCATGCGCAGCCGGGAGTCGTGCGCTTCATTCACGTCTATTAGATTATCAATCCGCGCCTTGAGATTCACGGCAAAATGCCTCATCGGAAACGGATTGGTCAACGACACCCTTGACAGCCTAAGGCCGCGGCCCTGGATAATTTCGGCTATGCGATCGCTTGCCATTTTCGCGTCTCTGTTGATTGCCGTCAGCGCCTGCGCACAGCGGGCGATTCAGCTTCCGGCCGCGCCGGCTGAGGCTGCGCCGGCTGCCGATACCTTCCGTTTTGTCTCCGATGGTCCGGCCGGTCCCGGATGGAGCCGTCCCGACGAGATCGCCCGCAAGTATTTTCAGGAGAATTTAACGGCGCTCTTCGCGCGCACCCTCACGCTCGATGCCGCTCTGCCGCGGGGCGCAACGCTGCGCTGGATCTTCACAGGCCCGCACGCCGGCCTCACCATCGAGCTCACGCCGACCAAGGTTCGCATCGCAGAACGCTACTACGATTCCATGGCGCTCTACGAAGGACACGGCAACTTTCCCGAGAAGACGACGTTCAGCAACGAGCGCCAATACACGGGCGAGGCGCGCACTCTCACCGTTGTTGCCGATGCGCATCTTGCCGTGCGCGTACTGGTCAACGGCCGGCAAATGCTTGAGGCGCCGCTGCTGTTCGATCTCACGCGCCATCAGTTGATGCTGGTGGACCGGCGCACTGTGCATCACGTTGTTTCGGGCTCGCTCGTCAAACCCGATCTCAAGAGCTCCACTCTCACCATCAATCCCGTCGCGGTTCATCAGACGATGATGGGATTTGGCGGCAGCCCCAGCATTCCCGCTTACGAAGAGTTGAGCGATGCGGGTAGGCGCGCGTATTGGCAGATTCTGAAACGGTACAACCTGCTGCTGTTCCGCGAGTACCCGATGGGAACCCAGCTCAAGCCGGACCTCGGCAATCTCGGCAATCTTGCCGACGCCACGCCGCACTACTACGGCGACAACTTTCCCAACAGTGAAGTATCGAACTTCGACTATAGCCGCCACGCGCTTGCACTCGGCGGCAGCGTCATCTACGAGCTTTGGGCGCTGCCCTCCTGGGCCACTGTGCCCTGGAGCGGCTCGCAATCGACCGACACCTGGGGCAAGTCGATCAAGCGTGTTGCCAATCCGGACGAGTACGCGCGCATTGTTGTCACCTATTGCAGGAAAGCGCAGGCGGCCACAGGCTCCGCGCCTGCCATTGTGGGCATCGAAAACGAAGTGGACCAGCCGCCGGAGGTCTTCAGCGCCATGGCGCTGGCGGTGCGCCGCGCGCTCGACAAGGCAGGCTTTACGCAAACCAGAATTCACATGGCCGATGCAAGCTTTATGTATCTCGGCATCGAGCGCGCCGCGGCGCTTCGCAAAAATCCAGAGGCGTGGAAGGCGCTCGACTACGCCGCCGTGCACGAGTACGATTTTCAGGAGTTCATCGCCAACCCCGATCTCTACGATGCGCGCATGAAGCAGATGCACGAGGCCGCTGGCGGCAAGCCCTTCATCGCTACGGAAATCTGCATCAATGACCCGCACTACCAGGAGCCTTCGTACCGCATCGCCTTCGCAGTGGCGCAGCTTTATCACAAGAATCTGACCGAGCTCGACGCCGTGGCGTTGATGTACTGCTGGCTGCTGCTCGACGTGGAACAGCCCACCTTCGCCGGCTCGCGTTCGCTGCTCGCGCCCGATCGAACGCGCGGTTGGATTCCCGTGCCGGCGAGCTATCAGTTGCGCGTGATGGGCGCTTTCAGCCGTCACATCCTGAAGGGCATGAAACGCATTGGCGTTGAAACCGGCGATCCGGACTTGCTCGCAACCGCGTTCGCTGACGGCAAGAACGAAACTCTCGTCGTGGTGAACCGCTCAACCACCGCGCGCAGGCTCGTCGTCAAAGGCGCCTCCGATTCGTGGGTCGAAATGGAGCGCACGGGGCTCGAAGAGGAGAATGCCGTCTCTGCCGTTCCGAACGAAATTGAGGTTGCGCCGGGTGAAATTGTTGTTCTCTCAACGATCAAGGCCGAATGAACCTGGATCAATCGATTTGTTGTCATCTTTCTGGGCCAGAACAGAATGGATTTGCAACCTTGGTCGATTACACTGAGTCCAATTAGTGGGAGACTTGTTTTGTCCGCTCTGCGCCGCTTCTGGTTGACTTTTCCATTTGCCGCTCTGCTTCTGGGTGCGTTCGCTGCGCGCGCCGCTTCGAACTCGGCCGACGTAGCGCACCTTCACGTGCAGTTGGTCTTTCCAAACCAGAATCTGAAGATCGGAACCACGGCGAATGCGGGCTTGTATTTCAAGCTTGAGCCCGGGTGGCACGTGTACTGGAAAAACGCCGGCGACTCCGGCGAGCCGCCGCGCATCCAGTGGACGCTGCCCGCGGGAATCGCAGCAAGCGACTTTAAATTTCCGCCGCCGCAGCGTCTGCCGCTGGGACCGCTGATGGACTTTGGCTATGAGAACGAGGTTCTGTTTCCGTTCACTGTTCAGGCTTCCTCAGCCGCCAAGTCCGGCCCCGCAGTGCTGCACTCCAAGGTCAACTGGCTGGTTTGTCGCGATGTCTGCATTCCAGGCAACGCAGAGCTGGACCAGAAGGTGAACGTGATTGCCGGGACGCCAGCCGTCAACGCCGTCTCGCCTGGAGATCAGCAACTCTGGGAGCGTCTGGTCAACCGGCTTCCGCAACCGCTGCCGGCGGGTGATGATGCTGTCTTTCAGCCCACGTCGAATGGCTTTCGGCTTGCGGTCACCACGGGTAGGCGCGAGACACAGGCGGAGTTTTTCCCTGAAGACGAAGGCATCCTCGACAATCCCGCGCCGCAAGCGGTCACGCCGACGGCGAAGGGCCTCATTCTCGATCTCAAGAAAGATGCCAGCCTGACCGCCGCGCCCGCGCAGTTGAAAGGCGTCCTCGAACTTGCCGGCGGCAAAAACTATGAGATCGATGCAATGCGTGCGGCCATTGCGGTTCCACCTCCATCGGGCGGCGCATCCTTCGGGGTTGCGGGAATGGAGAAGGCAGATGAAGCCGCTCCACCCGCCGCGCCTGCATTTGCTGTTGGCAGGCTTTTGAGTACGGTGTTATTTGCCTTTCTCGGCGGAATACTGCTCAACCTCATGCCGTGCGTCTTTCCCGTGCTGTTCTTGAAGGGGCTGGCGCTGGTGCAGTCGGGCGCGGAGGAGCGGCACAAGCTCCGCATGCACGGCCTGGTTTACACGGCCGGGATTCTGGTGTCTTTCTGGGCGCTGGTGGCGCTGCTTCTTGGACTGCGCGCCGCCGGAGCGACGCTGGGCTGGGGATTCCAGTTCCAGTCGCCGGTCTTTCTTGCGCTGATGGCCGCGCTGCTCTTTTTCCTAGGGCTTTCGCTGGCCGGTCAGTTCGAGATTGGTCTCACGCTGACGAGCACCGGCGGCTCACTGGCAGCGAAACAGGGCTACGCCGGCAGCTTCTTCACGGGAGTTTTGGCGGTGATTGTCGCCACGCCGTGCACCGCGCCGTTCATGGGAGCGGCCATCGGCTATGCGCTTGCCGCGTCTGCAGCCATCACTTTCGCCGTCTTCACCGCGCTCGCCCTCGGGCTTGCCGCGCCCTATGTTGCACTGACGTTGCAGCCAGCCTGGACGCGCCTGCTGCCCCGGCCCGGCGCGTGGATGGACATTCTCAAGCAGGCGGTTTCAGTGCCGATCTTCGCTACCGTCATCTGGCTGGCATGGGTGCTGGCTCAGGCCTACGGAGCGACACTTGTTGCGGCGCTGCTTGGCATCTTTCTGCTGCTGGCCATTGCGGGATGGTTCCTGGGCCGTGCGCAGGGCCGGCGCTGGGCCACAATCGCGGCGGCGTTTTTGCTCGTTGCAGCGGTTGCCGCCTGTATCGCCGCGCCGCGCGAACTGGCCGTCGCGCCTGCAATGCTCTCCTCCGAAAACTCTGCCCCACGCATCGGCGCTGTGCACAGTGCGGTCTGGCAACCCTGGTCGGCTGACGAAGTGCAGCGCGATCTCGCCGCAGGTCAGCCCGTTTTTGTGGACTTTACCGCCGCGTGGTGTCTGAGTTGCCAGGCGAACGAGCACGTCGCACTCGACCAGCCTGAAGTGATGCGCGCGCTCGGTGAAAGAGACGTGGCGCTGTTCAAAGCCGATTGGACTCGTGAGGATCCAGCCATCACCGAGGCGCTTGCCGAGCTCGGCCGCAGCGGAGTTCCTGTCTACGCGCTCTATGCGCCCGGCCAAACCACGCCCACGCTGCTGCCGCAGGTGCTTACGCCCGGCATTGTCATGGATGCGATTGCCAAGCTGCCGTCCGCTTCACCCTCAAAATAGTCGCATTGCCAGGCTGACCTGCGCGATGGCTCAGTTTCTTGTTTGCGATAGAGAGTGGCGCGCTTTGAGCTCCTTCTTGCAGGATCGGGTTCTGCGCCGTCTATCCGAGGATGCGGATTGTCTGCCGGCAGGACGCACGTCTGGACCCGCTCGACCGCTGGCCTGGAGAGCCGCGCTTCCCCTTCGGAGCTATTTTGAGTGCAGATCTTTTGACATCAAGTCAGGAAAACAAAAGCCGCATCCGGAGCTTATGCCGGGTGCGGCTTTCTGACCATTGATGACTGACAGCTCTACTTGTTTGTCAGAGCTTCGACGCCGGGAAGTTTTTTGCCTTCGAGGAACTCTAGGCTGGCGCCGCCGCCGGTGGAGATGTGGGTGATCTGGTCGGCAACGCCGGCCTTGTTGACTGCGCTCACCGAGTCGCCGCCGCCGATGATCGACGTGGCCGCGCGGTTGGCCGCGACGGCGCGTGCAATGGCGTTGGTGCCCACGGCGAAGTTCGGGAACTCGAAGACGCCTGCGGGGCCATTCCAGACAATGGTCTTTGCGGCTGTGACCACCTTCTCGATCGCCGCCACGGACTTCGGGCCAATGTCGAGTCCCTGCCAATCCTCGGGGAAGTCCTTCGAGCTGTCCCACGCTTGGGTCTTCGCGTCGTTGGCAAAGCTGTCGGCGATGATGTTGTCGACGGGCAGCAGGAGATTGACCCCCTTGGCCTTTGCCTTGGCGAGCGTCTCCTTGGCGAGCTCGATCTTGTCCTCTTCGACGAGCGACTTGGCGGTCTTGACGCCGAGCGCGCGATAAAAAGTGTAGGCCATGCCGCCGACGATGACCAGCGTGTCGACCTTGTCCAGCAGGTTCTGAATCACGTCAATCTTGCCGGAGATTTTGGAGCCGCCGATGATGGCCACGAAGGGCTTTTCAGGCGATTCGAGGGCCTTGCCGAGATAGGTGATCTCCTTTTCCATCAGCAGGCCGGCCACTGCCGGCTTGAGGTCGTGCGTGATGCCCTCGGTGGAAGCGTGCGCGCGATGCGCGGAGCCGAAGGCGTCGTTGACGTAGATATCGGCCAGCGAAGCGAGCGCTTTGGCAAAGGCGGGGTCGTTGGCTTCTTCCTCGGCGTGGAAGCGCAGGTTTTCAAGCAGCAGAACCTGGCACGATTCAAGCTGGCGCGCCATCTCTCCGGCCACTTCGCCGACACAATCCGGCGAGAAGGCGACGTTGACGCTCTCGCTGAGCTTTTTGTCGAGCAGTTCGCGAAGCCGGTCTACGACGGGACGCAGCGAGTACTTCGCATTGGGTTTGCCCTTGGGACGGCCCAGGTGCGAGGCCAGAATCACTTTGGCTTTGTGCCGCAGCGCATACTCGATGGTGGGCAGCGTGGCCACAATGCGCGTGTCGTCGGTGATCGTCTTGCCGTCTTCGGTGAGCGGAACGTTGAAATCGACGCGGATGAAAACTCGCTTATTGGCGAGATCGATGTCGCGGATGCTGAGCTTTGCCATGGACGATGCCTTTCTACAGTTGTTAGTTGTCAGTACTCAGTTGTCAGTGACAACCGAACGGGATCGAGCAAACAGCCTGGCCGGAAGGTCGAGTTTTGAAAGGGCACGGATTTAGCCACGCCGTTAGTTTCATAAGACCTGCGGGGTTTTAGCCCCTGAGGGATGACTTTCGCTCTGGCCGGCACTTCCACCACGGGCTGTTAATCCGGGATAACGGCGTCGAACTCCATTTCAATGCGCCAGGCCGGATTTAACAGCGCAGCGACGACGACCATGGTCGCCGCGGGACGAACGGCCCTGAAGAACTCGCCGTGGACCTTGCCCACCGCCTCCCAATCCTCGGCACGGGTGAGGTACATGCGTGTGCGCACAACGTCGCAGAGAGAGGCGCCGGCCTCGGCCAGGGTCTTTTCGACAATGGCGAAGATGCGGCGGGCCTGGCCGGCCGCGTCTTCCTGATCGGCGCCGACCGGTCCTGTGCCGGCCACATGCACTGTTCTGCCCACGCGCACCGCGCGGGAGAAACCGATGATAGGCTCGTAGGGCGAGCCACCGGAGATGTTTTGACGCGTCATTTCAATTGATCGTGGACCGTTCATGGCAGTACCGGTCTGTGTGGCTGATCGAAATCCGAAGAGCAATCGCGGATCCTTCGACTCCCTCCGCTACGCTTTGGCCGCTCAGGATGACAACGCTCGAAGGCGAAACATTGGAGCGAGGCGCCGAAGGCTGTCGAGTGGCCAGCGCCGGGCAGTGAAAACTGACCCCTGACGACTGGCCACTGACAACTGCGGTTACAGTCCCTTCTTGGCCAGGAAGCCGACGAGGTCGACGACGCGGTTCGAGTAACCCCACTCGTTGTCGTACCAGCTCAGCACCTTGACGCTCTGGCCGACGACCTTGGTCAGCGGCGCGTCGACGATCGAGCTGCGCTTGTCGCCCTTGAAATCGGAGCTCACGAGCAGATTCTCATCGTAGCCCAGTATGCCCTTGAGCGCGCCTTCGCTGGCGGCCTTCAGTGCGGCGTTTACGCCCTTGGCGTCGGTCGTCTTCTCGCTGATAAAGGTCAGGTCGACGATCGAGACGTTGGGGGTTGGGACGCGGATGGCGAAGCCGTCGAGCTTCCCGGCGACCTCGGGGATGACCAGCTTGAGGGCCTTGGCGGCGCCGGTAGAGCTGGGAATCATGTTGAGCGCAGCGGCGCGGGCGCGGCGCAGGTCCTTGTGCGGGAAGTCCAGAATCACCTGGTCGTTGGTGTAGCTGTGGATGGTAGTCATGATGCCGCTGACGATTCCGAACTCCTTGATGAGCACCTTGACCACGGGCGCGAGGCAGTTGGTGGTGCAGCTCGCGTTCGAAATGATATTGTGCTTGGCCGGGTCGTACTTGTCGTCGTTGACGCCGAGCACGATTGTGATGTCCTCGTCGGTCGCGGGCGCCGAGATGATGACCTTCTTCACGGTCGATCCCAGGTGCTTCTTGGCGTCTTCGGCCTTGGTAAAGCGGCCGGTCGACTCCACAACAACCTGAGCGCCCACGTCAGCCCAGGGCAGCTTGGCCGGATCCTTTTCGGCATAGACCTTGATCTTCTTGCCATCGACCGCGATGAAGTCCTCGCCGGCCTCGATCTTGTTGGGCAGGTTGCCCAGAATCGAATCGTACTTGAGCAGATGAGCCAGGGTTGCCGGGCTGGTCAAGTCGTTGACGGCGACAAAGTCGATTTCCTTGTTGCCGAGCGCGGCGCGCAGAACGTTGCGGCCAATGCGGCCGAAGCCGTTAATTCCAACCTTTACTGCCATGAGTGATGTTCTCCTTCGCTATTGGGTGAGGCTTTTGATTTTGGAACCGGGGCTTGGGTGGCGTCT
>JAJYFA010000131.1 GCA_021790995.1 Acidobacteriota bacterium | reverse complement strand
CGGTAAGCGCCGGCAATGTCGGCCGAGTCAGCAATCTTCTTCCCGTTCAGCCACACATCGGCGCGGTAGTTGATGCCCCCGAAGTGCAGCCAGAAATGCTGATCCGTGCCTGTGGCCGCGGGCGCCGTGAACTCTTTCCGGTACCACCAGCCGCAGCGGTAGGGGCTATTGGCCACCATTGGTTCGTTGGCATAATTCGGCCCGATGGGGTAGCCTGCGCCCGGCAGCTTGCGCAGGTTGTCGCCAAAATAGGGATCGGGAACAACCCTTGCCGCAACCTGCGCCGCAAGAACGGTGCTGGGTACGGAGATCTCAATCCAATCGGCAACGGGAAATTCCGCGGCGGAAATCGCGGCGCCATCCGCGTTCAGCTTGCAGGCCGATTGCAAGCGCCAGCCATCATGAAGCGGCGTCCGGGTTTCGCAGGCCAGCACTGCCGGCATGGCCATCAGCGCGAGAAGACAGGGCAACGTCAAACGATTCATCTTGAAAAGACTCCAGACTCAACTCAAATCGAGACGCTGCCGGTCGTGTGCTCTTCTGTTTTCCTGCAACGGCCCCGCGCGACGCGCCAAGCAGCGAGCTTATTCGATTATCGATGCAGAGATTGTCGCGCACCTCGCTATTGGCCGTCACGTAGCAGGCTCCGAAGGCGGCAATGAAGTGGCACTGAGTGTCGTTCTCGTAGTTGCGCGATTGTATTGCCGGTATTATTCCAGTTGATATCGATCAATGAAATTCTGATGTACCAGTCTACAGCCGTTTGATGAAGGCCAGCGCTTCGGCGAGCTGCGGGAATTGCGCCTCTTCGGCTTTGAACTCGCGGGAGTGGACGCAGCGGCGAATGCCCCTCATGCGGACTGGGTGCTTCAAATGCAGCATCTCGTGGTAGAGCAGGTACTCAAGCGCGTAGCGGGGACTCGATGGCCGGTCGAAAACGCGGCTCACAACAATGGTGTTGTGCGCGGCGTCGTAGTGGCCGAGCGAACGCTTGGCGTGGTGCTCGCTCCACGTCAGCTCGGGACGGCCAAGCAGACCGCCGAAGAATCGCATGTTGAGCGAGTCGAAGACCTCTTCGAGATGAAAGTACCGGCCCTCCGGGCCGAAGTATCGTTTGGATCCACGCGCTGTGCGAATCAGCTCGGTTTGCCTCTGCACGGCCGCCGAAGAGGCGAAACGCTTGAAGCGTAGGTTGTGCGTGTGGTCGATGGGCTTGCGATAAAGCTTGGCGAGAAGGATGTGTGCGATCGAGTGCAGCACAGGTTCCGGCGCGCCTTCCAGCAGATCGGAGAGGCTGGCCAAGAGCTTTCCCTCGCGCAGGCGAATCGTCGTGTTGAGGGAAGTAAAGCGCCGAAAGCGCACCTGAAGCGGCGGCATCGGCGCCCGTGGACGAAGGGCGCGGTACTCCTCCTGAAAGATCGGAACGACGTCGAGTGGCACCAGTAGCGAGATTAGCAGATGCGGCGCCGGCGCTGCCAGACGCTAAACCGCTGCTTTACTGCAGAAGACGTCGAAGGCGTGCATCAGCCTGCTGGCGATCTCCTCCGCAGTGGATTGTTCGATTACGGCGCGCGGCATGAAATAGACCAGCTTGCCGTCGCGCAGAAGTGCGACCGACGGTGAACTGTGCGGATGGTTCTCAAAGTAGGTGCGGGCGCGCTCAGTGGCTTCGCGATCCTGGCCGGCGAAGACGGTGATTTTTTGGCCGGGAGGGTTGGGTGTGCTGGCCAGCGCGAGGCGGATGCCGGGGCGGGCTTTGCCTGCCGCACAGCCGCAGATGGAGTTGACGACAACGAGAGTAGTTCCCGGAGCGGCGATCGCGGCATCGACGTCTTCGGCGGTCCGGGCTTCCTTGATCCCGGCGCGCACCAACTCCTCGCGCATAGGGATCACCATCAATTCTGGATACATGTTAACCTCCGGCAGGGGAAGCTGCCTGAATCCATTCTACGGATTCAATGCGCGCGGCGCCACTACGATGCAGCCTCCGCGCTTGCCATACCGGGCGGGGAGGGTTCTCTGCGTTAGTCTTGATTCTTGAAGATCCAGGAGAATATTTCGTTGGCGCCGCTGACGACCCTTGGCATCGGGGGGCCGGCGCGGTGGTTCGTCGAGGCTGCCAGCGAGGGAGAAGTTGCCGAGGCCTGCGAGTGCGCCCGCGAGCGGGGCGTGCCGCTGTTTGTGCTGGGTGGCGGCAGTAACGTTCTGGTGTCCGACTCGGGATTCAACGGGCTCGTGCTCCGCGTTGCGATCGAAAGCCTGGAGCTGAAGGGTGAACTGCTGCGCGCTTCTGCTGGTGTGGCCTGGGAGCGATGCGTCGAGCAGAGCACAATCGCCGGGTTGGCGGGCATCGAATGCCTTGCCGGCATTCCCGGCACAGTGGGCGGCACGCCGGTGCAGAACGTAGGCGCGTATGGGCAGGAGGTAGCTTCAGTTATCGATCGCGTGCGGGCCTTTGACCGTATGGCGCATGAGTTCGTCGAGTTCTCGAATGCCGAGTGCGGCTTTGCGTATCGCAAGAGCCGCTTCAACAGCACAGATCGCGGACGGTATGTGGTGACGCAGGTGGATTACCGTCTGCGGCGGCGCGGAGCGCCCGCGCTTGCCTATGGCGATCTAAAGGCGTATTTCCGCGAATGGAAACGGCAGCCCTCGCTCACTGAGGTTGCCGATGCGGTGCGCGAAATTCGGCGCAGTAAGGGTATGCTTTTGGTGAAGGGTGACCCGGACTGCCGCAGTGCGGGGAGTTTCTTCAAGAATCCGGCGATTGTGCCGGAGGCTGCCGAGCGCGTACGGAAGTTTGCTGCTCACACGGGTGTTTCGGTGCGCATGTTTGCTGCAGACGGGGGGCGGGTGAAGATTCCCGCGGCCTGGCTGATTGAGCACGCGGGATTTGCAAAGGGCTATGCGATGGGCGCAGCGGGAATCTCGTCGCGGCATACGCTGGCGCTGATCAATCGCGGTGGCGCGACATCCGCGGAGATCCTGGCGCTGGCAGGGAAGATTCGCAAGGCAGTCGAGGATAAGTTCGGGATCAAGCTCGAGATGGAGCCGGAGCGAGTGGGTTTTTAGATCGACTGCACGGGCAGGAGAGTCAAGTCGTCGACGAGGCTGACCTCTTTCTGCACAAAGGGCTCTCCATAGCGGACTCCGGCGAGCAGACCGTAGTGACGAGCCTCGGCAAAGGTGCGCTCGCGAATCTCCTCCTCAGGAACAAAGAGACCGCTGCCTGCAACCTGGTTCGCATACTGCGAGCGATAGGCCATCAACGCCTGGTGCCGCTGTTCGATAAAGGGTGTAATGTCGACGATGAAGCTTGGCCGCACGTCTGCGTAAAGGCTGGCGTAGACGATCTTGAAGGGGCGATGCGGCTCCGAATCAGCGTTAATTTTTCTGAGGCCGGCGAGAAAACAGGCATGGTAACCGAGCGTTCCCACGATGGCGTGGTCTGGATGGCGCGCCTGCCAGTAAGGGAGAATGACCACGCGCGGCCTCAGTGTCCGGAGCACGCGTGCAATGGCGATTCGATTCTGAATCGTATCTTCGATGGCGCCGTCAGGGAACGTGAGCGCCTGACGCCAGCCGACGCCGAGAATGCGCGTGGCGTCTTCGGCTTCGCGGGCGCGTTCTTCTGCGCTGCCGCGGGTGCCGGCTTCGCCCTGCGTGAGATCGAGAATGGCGGTGCGCAGGCCGCGCGAGGCCATCCGCAGCAGAGTTCCGCCACAGGTCTGCTCCACGTCGTCGCGGTGCGCGGCGATGGCCAGAACGTCAGCGCGGAAGTCGGCGGTGGCAGCGGGCATGTGAGTCACCCTGAACGGATTCGGGCGCAGACGCTCGAACTCCAGCCGGCCCGGAGACCGGCGCTACATCTTCATCAGTAGACCGTGTTGTTGGCGTCGGTGATGGCGTCCATGTAGGCCACGTCGTAGGCTGTGCCCGTCACAGTCACGAACTGGTTATCGAGCGAGGAACCATCCTTGGTGGCGTAGATGTATACCTGTCCGCCCACCGCCGTGTAGATCTTGTGCAGGCCCGTGACCGCGGCAATGCCGGTAGCGTCGCCAAGGTACGGCTCCAACAGCACCACCTTGTCGGTGGCGGTGTTGAACATGGTCAGGCAACCGTAGCCGTCAGGCGCGCTGGTGGCGTAGCGCACGCCGACGGTACAGCCGGTCATCGCGATCCACAGGGTATTGTCGTCTGCTTCGATCATTCGGCTGGGCGCGCCGGGCTGTCCGTCGCTGATCGAAGCGCTGTTGCTGATGGTGTTGTTGGCGAGGTTGACCACCGTGATATTGCCGCCGAACAGCGTCTGCCCGCGGACCGTCTGCGCACTTTGGCCCACAACGTACATGGTGGAGGAGTCAACCAGGGCATTGGTGGCCCCGCCCGGAATGGGGACGGTGACGCTCGCGAGCGAACTGCTCGTGGGCAGAAGGCCGGAGTACTGCCCAGGCAGAAAGATCAGCGGCGCGATGGATACCCGCGTGTAGGAAGAGGCTGTGCCTCCGCACTCAGGTCCGCAGCTAAGAATGTATGCCGTGCCGCCATCGGAGGAGAAGACAGCCTTGATGGGGTGGTCGAAGGCGAGCGGCTGGCCATAGTAGTTGCCCGTCGCATCGACATGGTCCGGGCTCTGCATCTGGAAGAGGCACCAACTGGGAGCATTTTGCGGTTCGCAGTCGACCGCTGCCTTGGGCCATGTGGATGGACCGCCGGAATATACGAGCGACTGTGCGGAGGTTAGCTCGCGTGGGTAGTAGACGAATGGAGAATTCTGCACAAAGGCCAGCGCAACCGACCCTCCCGGATTCACGCTGACACGGAAGACGTTGGGCAGGCCGAGGCCGATGGAATACCCAGCTGCCTGATCCACGATGGTGAACTGATGCACGGCCTGATTGGCCGCAAAGACGTAATATCGGTTCCGGGTGATGAAGATGCTGGACGACGGCTTTGGAACCCCGCCGACAGTACCTGTGGTCTTCTCGTTTTGGTAGTCGGTCATCGTCAAGCTGCCATCGCCGGCGCCATACACGGCGGCAAACTGCTCCTCGGGCATGCTTTGGATGGTGATCGGAAGCGCTCCGCCAAAGCCCGCTACAAAAAACGCGGCTGGATTGCCGTTGTATGCGGCGCGCTCATCGTAATAAGCGTCAACGATCTCCAAGGCCCCTTTGGAGAGAACGCCGGGGTTCTGAATGGCGATCATGACGCGGTTCAAGAGCCTGCTGGGCGGCAGAACACGGCCGTCAAAATAGTAGGTGCTACCGCAACCCGCCAGCGCAGCGGCTGCTACCAAGGCTGCACAAGCACTGATCCAAAGGCTTCTCTTCTTCAAAATCCCAACCCTCGATTGGTCGAGCGGCGGAGTCTGCCGCCGCGACAAAAAATGGCAATCCATGCACACAGAAACCGTTCAAAATGCTGAGGCCGGAACTGATTTCCACGCAGGTTATGACTCCCGAAGTATAACAAAGCGACCCGGTGGCCCGCGGCCCGGTGCTGTGCGTGCGAGGGCGCAAATTGCGGCGCGCGCCTGGGCAGTGGAAATCCGGGCTTGTGCCGCATCCCATTTTTCGCCAGGCGGCGGCAGGCGCCACGCTGAACCCTGAGCAAATTGCGTACATTTTCTCTGTCGATGCGGTAGCATGACAACAGAATGACCCGCCTTGCCGATCTCTTTGCCGACCGCCCCATGCTTGCCGACGGCGCCATGGGGACGGTGCTCTATGCGCGTGGCATCTTCACCAGCCGCTGCTATGACGAGCTGAATCTTTCCAACCCCAATCTGATTCTTGGTGTCCACGAAGAGTATCTCCAGGCGGGCGCGGAGATTCTTGAGACCAACACCTTTGGCGCCAACCGCTTCCGGCTTGCCCGCCACGGACTGGCGGATAAGGTCCGCGAGATTAACGCTGCCGGCGTGCGCCTGGCGCGGCAAGCCGTCGAGCGCCTGAAGGAAAAGCAGGCTGGCAATCCCAGTATGAATGCGTGGGTTGCAGGCGCGGTCGGGCCGCTGGGCGTGCGGCTGGAGCCGTTGGGAAAGACCGGACTGGATGAGGCGCGCGCGGCCTTTGCCGAGCAGATCGCCATCCTGGCTGAAAATGGCCCTGGAGTAGGAGTCGACCTGCTGATTGTAGAGACCATGCCGGCCTTGAACGAAGCGCAACAGGCGCTGGCTGCCGCCAAACAAGTTGCCCCGCATCTGCCTGTGCTGGTGATGGTGACGGTCGACGATGAGAGCGAGTGTCTGGATGGCGCTTCGCCCGCGCAGGCGGCGGCCTTGCTCACCGAGTGGGGCGCCGACGCCGTGGGTGTGAACTGTTCCACCGGGCCGGCCACCGTGCTCACGGCTGTGGAAGCCATGCGCGCGGCGACCGTCCTGCCCCTCGCGGCCATGCCCAATGCCGGTGTGCCGCGAGCCATTGATGGCCGCAATGTCTATCTCTGCTCGCCGGAGTACATGGCCAGCTTTGCGCGCAAGGCCGTCGCCGCCGGCGTGCAGGTGGTAGGCGGCTGCTGCGGCACCACGCCGAACCACATTCGCGCCATGCACGCGGCCATCCGCGCCATCGACGAGCAGGCGTGCGTGACGGTAGCCGGCGCGGCGCCGGAGGTGAGCAAGGAGACGCCTCCGGCTCCTCTGGGCAAACGCTCGCGGCTGGGCGCTCTGCTTGAGGAAAAACAGTTCATCACGCTGGTCGAGTTCCTGCCGCCCCGCGGCATTGACTGCTCGCGGGAGATCGAGGGCGCGCAACTGCTGGCGCAACTGGGCGTCCACGCAATCGACGTCTATGATGCCGCGCAGGCCTCGGCGCGCATGAGCGGGCAAAGCCTCTGTGTTCAGATTCAGCAGCACACCGGGATGGAGACGATCCTGCATTACACCTGCCGCGACCGGAATCTGCTCTCGATCCAGTCGGATCTGCTGGGAGCCTCGTCGATCGGTCTGCACAACATCCTCTGTGTGACCGGCGAGCCACCCAAGCAAGGAGACTATCCTGACGCTTCTCAGGTATTTGACGTAGATTCCATCGGTTTGGTGAACATCGCCAGCCGGCTGAACCGCGGGCGCGACATCGGCTCCAATTCCATTGGTGCAAGCACGAACTTTACCATCGGCGTGGCAGCCAATCAGGGCGTGCCCGAGATCGAAAACGAACTGCGCCGGTTTGCCTGGAAGGTTGAGGCCGGCGCGGAGTACGCCATCACCCAGGCAGTCTTTGATCTGCGGCTGCTCGAAGAGTTTCTGGAAAAGATCAAAGAATACCGCATTCCGATCATTGCCGGCATCTGGCCGCTTACCAGCCTGCGCAACGCCGAGTACATGAAGAACGACCTGCGCATCGCTATGCCGGAGGAGATTATGCTGCGCATGGCGCAGGCCGATACGCCCGATGCAGCACGCGCCGAGGGGATCAGGATCGCCCAGGAGATGGTCAAAGCGGTGCGTCCGCTGGTCGATGGCGTGCAGGTGAGCGCTCCGTTTGGCCGCTACGACGTGGCCGCCGAGGTAATCGCCGGAGCGGCGCCGAAGGGAAGATAAGCAAGAAAGGTTCAATGCCATGCCGTCCTTTGAAGAATCGCTCAAGAGGCTCGAAACCATCGTCGAACAACTGGAAAAGGGCGATCTTGCGCTTGAGGAATCACTCAAGCTCTTCGAGGAGGGCGTGAACCTTTCAGCCGCGTGCAAACAGGAACTGGAAGCCGCCGAGGGCAAGGTGCAGATGCTGGTCAGGCAGCGCGACGGGTCGCTCAACCCCGAGGCATTTTTGGCGGAAAAACAGTGATGAACTCAGTCGTCCATTTTGAATCTTCTCATGTCTGCGATGCCATCTTCTTCACTCTGTCTCGCCACGATATGAGCGTGCAAGACCGGCCCAAACTCCTCACGGATGGAAACGAATTTCTTGTTCATGTCTTTGGCGTTTCGATATTCCCGGCCGGGAGTTACAGGTGAAAGGGGGTATGAATTGCAGCTATGTACTTGAAAAGAGAGTATGTCCCGCGGAGAAGGGAAGTGGGAATTTAATGGTAGGCGAGGCGGGAATCGAACCCACAACCCCCGGCTTAGAAGGCCGGTGCTCTATCCGATTGAGCTACTCGCCCACGATCTTTATTGTAGCTGCGAAGTGACCCCTGTGCGCGCGTCGGCACTGCCTGGCGCATCCGCCGTGACAGCCTGAAGGTAGCGAACCACCGTGGCCTCGGCCCAGTGCACTTCCGTTGAACGGCGCCCGAGAAACGCGCAGTGGCCGCCGTTGCGCGTCTCTACAAAATCAATGTTTGGATTGGCAAGAATGCGCTCGCGGCTCTCCTCCGTGAGGCGAATGAATGGGTCGTCCGCGGCGCAAAGGATGAACGTCGGAACAGCGATGCGATCGACAACGCGGGCACTAGCGGCGCGGTAGTAGTAGTCGTCGGCAGAGCGGAAGCCGCAGTGAGGCGCCACCACCTTCTCGTCGAATTCGCGGATGGAGCGAATCGGGCCAACGCCGCTGGTCCGGTAGATGTCAGGAAAGAGTTCCGACTTACGGCGCAGCCGCCGCATCAGGCCGCGAAGAAAATGCCATTCGTACACGCGATTGGCGGGTTCGTGCAGAGCGTCGGCGCCGGCTGCCAGATCGATTGCCGGACAAACCGCTGCAACCGCAACCAGCGGCGGCCGCGCGCCCCATTCGCCGGCAAGCTTGAGCACAAGGTTGCCGCCCATCGAGTAACCCGTCAACGCCACACGATCGAGGCCGAAGCGCGCGGCAAAGTGCCGGACCACTGCGCCGACATCGCCCGAGCGGCCGGAGTGATAAAGCGTGGGAGTGAGCGCGTCTGTCCCGCCACAGTTGCGCATATTCATGCGAACCACGTTCATCCCGGCGGCAAAAGCGCGCGCGGCAATGCCCTGCATGTAGCGCGAGTCGGAAGATCCCTCGAGTCCGTGCACCAGCACGACAGTGAGCCGCGCCGCACGCTCCGGTTCGGGTTGCCAGTGACAGTGGCAAAGGACGCCGCTCCCGTCTGCGGGATCCACCTCAACGACTTCGGAGACAGTTGGCAGACGAAACTGGGGCCGTGGCAGAAAGTTGCCAACAATGGTTTGCAGGTGGCCGTTTGTAAGCCAAGGGTAGGGATCAAACGCGGGAAGCCGGTCTGGGGTCTCTGTAGCCGAGTGTGGTGGGAAAGTGGCAGGGGTCACGGCGGAAGACGCAAAAATGAAGAGGATAAACCCTCACCTTTCACCGACGCAGGAAGGTACCTTGGGGCGGCTAGTGGGGATCGAACCCACGACATCCTGAGCCACAGTCAGGCGTTCTGCCGCTGAACTATAGCCGCCGTCTACCTTATCGATTGTAGCATCGATGAGGTTACCGCGATGCCTGCGCCAGGCCGGCCATTCCAACCCGAAACCCGCCCTGTGCTTTTGCTTCGCCCGGGTTCCTTGGCCTGTGCCGTGATCGCACGATTCCGCGCAGACAGGGCACAGGCGCGCACCAGGTAACAAAGCCCCGCGCACCTCGGGAAACGCGTTCCGGGTTACAATCGAGAGAGAAAATCGGGGCGTAGCGCAGTCTGGTAGCGCATCTGCTTTGGGAGCAGAGGGTCGGGGGTTCGAATCCCTCCGCCCCGACCATCGTAAATCATAGATATTTCAAGCGATATGGTCGATTCCGGCCACGCATCTGCTTTTTACCGCTACACAGGTGTCGATGATTTTGTAGCGGTCGCTACCTCGCAGGATTTCAATTTAAGATTCCGTTTGAAATCCAAGTTGCCTTTCCATACAGATCCATTAGGGGATTAAGGGCGCAGTTTCCCGAAGGTCATATCGCGAGAGTTGCAGGGATCACTAATCTATTGGTTCACGCTGAGAGACCAACCGCCCACCGCCTTTAGGGTGAGCTTCATGTTTCCTTTCTCGTCCGTCCGGAATACTTTGTTTCCTTGCTTGGAACCGCTGCTGTAGCTCGTATAAAGTTCAACAGCTTTCTCGTCTGGAAGGTCCCAAACATTTGGCCCGACAGAGATCAGGGTCATTTCTGGCGCGATCTTCTTGATGTGGTCCGTGTAGTAGTGCTTGTCGTCGTTCGGGTCGTCAAAAAACGTCAACGACCCGTGGTGTGCCCCCAATAAAATGTTTGCCCGGAGCTTTTCATCGGAATAGAGCGGCAATATGCATTCCCTCCAGGGGAGGAAGCTCGTGTCTCCCGCCAAAAGGACCCCGCTCCCGGCGTACTCGACCTTCATCACGACACTCTGATCATTCGCGTCGGAGCACTCTTTATTCGCGGCGTTCATGTATCGGACCATCGCATCTCCAACTTCAAGTTTGGTAAAAGCCTCAATCGTTTTGCCTCCAACCTCTCTTCGGAGGGCCATGTAGTCCTTGTATTCAGGACTGTCAGTGCTCGTGCCAGGCACGGCGGGGTCGCGAATCTCGCTGACGGGATAGGCGTCGTGAACCGTTCTTAGCCCACGCATGTGGTCCGCATCGCGATGAGAGCAAATGAATGCCTGAATTTTCGTTCTGCTCCCCATTGCTGTTCCGAGGTAGCCGAGAACCTGATCCTCGTTATCATCGGTCAGGTTGCAATCGTAAAGGTACGTCGTGCCATTTGGGAAAAGGATCAACGTCATGTTTCCGCAGCCGACGTCGAGAAAATGTATTACGAGATCGTTCATAGCGACTCACAGGAGGACAAAAGTCTTTCGGCAAATGCTTCCGCAGGAATGCGCACCCATGACGGAGTGAGCCAAAAAGCCCATACAAGAAGCAACGAAAGATTGATTGCGCCACACACAATCACCGTTGGGGATGGGAGGACGCCAGTTCGATAGTCAAGCAAGATGGCTGATATAACCACGCCGCAACCAATAATCGAAGAAACGATTCCAAAGGGCTTCATTCCCCAGAGATTCCGGCGAAAACCGTAGTTGCAGTTTTCCTCGAATACCAATGGAAACGCCTCTTTCTTCCGGGTCCGTTCCAAAAGGTATGCAGTGCATGCGTCATAGACCTCATCTGCGCTACGCGGACTAGCTTGCTCTTCTGCTTCCGTGGGAATATGAATGTCCGGCACGATCGCTTGGAGTTTTTTGTGACGGCGTGAGAGTACGATTTTATTCGGTGCGTCACGATGCCGAAGTAGCCGCGTTGTCGGTTTTCCGCTCCATCGTTCATACAACCACGATTCTTTGCTTTTGCCTTTATCTCGTGCCAATTGGGCCATGAGCGCCGTGCCTCCACAGAATACAAACGCGCTCCACGCGGCACCCCAACCAGCTATGCCATTCGGTGAAAGCGCCAATGTCGCGAGGGCTAACGGAAGAGCTATGAGCATTGCTGGTTGGAACCTTGCTCGTCGCACATAC
>JAJYFA010000130.1 GCA_021790995.1 Acidobacteriota bacterium | reverse complement strand
GCCGGTGAGGTCAGACCTGGGATTTCGAGGCTTCGCAATTCAAATCGCGGCAACATCAAATCGCGAACAACTCATGATGCTGGAATAACTTGCCAGCGGCACCAAGTTCATTAGCCGGACAGTAGTGATTGGCTTTATTGGCACGACTGAAGTCGTGCCCTTTCAAAGCTGCGACTGAGCAGTGAATTTTGCGAGTGGCTCAGTATATTGAAAATAAATTACATACGGCGTTGACTTCAGCCGAAAACAGAAAGCCGCTTGCCATAGAACCAGCTTTTCGGTTAATTTACTAACTAGTTAGTTAAATCATGACCCCACCCAGCCAATCCGACCCCCACGCTGACCGTTCCGCCGAGACGCGCAGCCGGATCCTCGAAGCTGCCCTAACGGAGTTTGCCGCCCACGGCCTGGCCGGCGCGCGCACCGAGCAGATCGCAGCTGCCGCCCAGGTCAACAAGGCGCTGCTCTACTACTACTTCGAGAGCAAAGAAAAGCTCTACGCCGCCACGCTCGAAATGGTATCGTCCCGCGTCCGCGACCGCTCGATGGCGGTATTTCTGCGCGAGGCAAGTCCCGGCGAGCGGGTGCTCCGCGCTGCCCTCGATCACTTTGACAGGATCCTGACGCAGCGCGAGTTCCAGAGCCTGATGCAGCACGAGATGATCCGCATGCACAAAGGCGAAGAAGGCGAACTGCCTGTTCTGGCCAAGCGCATTTTCGCGCCGCTCCACGCCATGTTCCAGTCGATGGTGCGCGAGGGCATCGCCTCGGGCGAGCTGATAGAAGTCGAGTGGCTGCAGATCGTTCTGGCCTCGCTCGGAGGCAACGTCTTCTACTTTCTCAGCGCCCCGGTGTGGCGGCTGATCGAGACCTTCGAGCCGTTCGACGCTGAAGTGCTGCGGGCGCGGCGCGTGGCGCTGGTCGAGTTTCTCGGCCAGGCGCTCTTTCAGGATCGCAGGCGCGGCGCGGAGCTGGCCGCAAAAGTGCTGGCCGATACACCCATGCCGGAACTGGGCGAATTCAAAAATCTGAGGTGTGGCAAGTGAGCGCGCGCAATCGAGTCTTCATCATTCTTGGGCTGCTGACGGTAGGATCGCTGATCTGGTATTTCGTCACCGTACCCCGTTCCAGCGATCTGCAACTGATTGGCACCGTCGATGCAAACGAGGTCATCGTCAGCTCCCGTATTCCCGGTCGTATTCAGACCCTAACCGTTCAGGAAGGCCAGACGGTCACCAAGGGCGAACTGATTGCTACCATCGAGAGCGATGATCTTGACGCGGCGCTGAAGGCCGCCAAAGCCACCGCGGTGAGCCAGCAGTGGAAGCTGCGCAGCGATCAGGACACGGAGCGTCAAAATCGCGGCGAAACTTCGAGCGCCGTGGCGAGCGCAGAGGCTCAGGTGCAGGCAGCCGCGGCCGCGCAGGCGCAGGCGCAGGCAAATTTCCAGCACCAGCAGGCCGATACCAGCCGCGCCGTAGCGCTTGCACAGCAGGGAATCGTGAGCAGTCAAACCCGCGACGAGCAGGTGACGGCGCTTGCCGCAACCAGAGCCGCCGTTGATGCGGCCCGCCACAATCTTGCCGCAACCCAGGCGAATCTCCGCCAGGCGCGGGCACACGAGTTGCTCGCCAATGCCTCGGCGCGCACCGTGGACCAGACCCGTGCCGACGCGGCCAACGCCCGGGCTCTCGCCGAGGAGGCCAGTGTTACAGCCGGCTACGCGCAGATTCTCTCGCCCATCGACGGCAAGGTGGACGTGTGGGCGGCGCGGCAGGGCGAGGTGGTATCCGCAGGCACGCCCATCGTCACCATCATGGACCTGACGCAAACCTGGGTCTATGCGCCGCTGCCCGAGACGCAGGCCGACGCCGTCGAACTTGGCGACAGCTTGCGCGTCGTCATGCCCAGCGGCGCCACGATCTGGGGCAAGGTCATCGCCAAGCTGGCCGAAGGCGACTTTGCTACGCAGCGCGATGTCAACACCATGAAGCGCGACATCAAGACGATTCAGTTGAAGCTGCTCATCCCCAACCCCGGCGAAAAATTCGTGCCCGGCATGACAGCCTATGTCTACATTCCCAAGGCAAAGCTGGTGAAGAAGTGAGCGCAACCGCCAACAATCATCCCGCCGCGCCGCGCCCCGTCGCCATTGCGGTCGAGCACATCTGGAAGCGTTACGGAACTTTTGAAGCCGTGAAGGATGTGAACTTCAGCGTCAGCGAGGGCGAGATCTTCGGACTGCTCGGCCCCAACGGCGCCGGCAAAAGCACGCTCATCCGCATGATGACCACGCTCATCCCCGTCACCGCGGGCAAGGCCATCGTCGGCGGCCACGACGTGGCCAAGGATCCCGACGATGTGCGGCGCGCCATCGGCGTCATTCCCCAGGCCCTCACCAGCGACCAGGATCTGACCGTCGAAGAGAACCTGTCCATCTACGCCAAGCTCTACGGTGTGTCGCGCGAGCAGCGCGAGAAAAGCATCGCCGAAGTGCTCGAAGCCGTCGATCTGACCAAGTGGCGCGGCGCGCAGACCAAAACGCTTTCCGGCGGCATGAGGCGCCGGCTGGAGATTGCGCGCGGCCTCGTTCACAATCCACGCATTTTCTTTCTCGACGAGCCCACCACCGGTCTCGATCCCGTCTCGCGCATCGCGGTGTGGGAGATGCTCAACAAGCTCAAGGCCACGCGCAATCTCACCATGCTCATCACCACGCACTACATGGATGAGGCCGACAAGCTCTGCGACCGCATCGCGATCGTCGATCATGGCACGCTGGTGGCAATGGGCACGCCCGTTGAGCTCAAGAACAGCGTGGCTGGCGCGAACGTCGTCGAAGTTCACTTCGGCAGCGACAACGAATCGTGGAAGTCACGGCTTGAGCAAATGGAAGACGTGGCCAGCGTGCAGCCTGAAAGCGCGGGATTCTATCGCGTCATTACGCGCTCCGGATCGAAGACCACCATGCAGATTGTGGAGCTGGCGGCAAGCCTCGGCGAAACTCTCACTTCGCTCAGCGTGCAAAATACCACGCTCGACGATGTCTTCATTCACTACACCGGGCGGCAGTTGCGCGACGAACAGGTGAAGGCCGTCTTCAGCATGCCGCCGCGGCCGGGAGCGCGCCCATGAACCGCATGTACGCCATCATCGAGCGCGAGATGCGCAAGTTTTTCCGCTCGCCCACGCTGATGATCATGTCGCTGATGTTGCCGATCCTGCAGTTGATCATTATCGGCAACGCCTTCGGTGGCAAGATCGTCGGCACGCACGTCGCCGTCGTGGATGAGGACCACGGACCGCGGGCCGTCCGGGTGCGCGAGGCTTTCGATGCCGTCGCCGCCACGATCAAAACTTTTTCCACCGTCGAATACACCAACGAAGTGCAGGCGCGCGAAGACGTGCGCACCGGCAAGATCGATGCCGCCGTTATTATCCCAGCCCAGTACTCGCGCCGCGTTTACGCGCAGGATGCGCCCAAACTTGGATTCGTCGTCGATAACTCCGACCTCTTCACTTCATCCGCGCTCGAAGCCGAGATGCAGTCGCTGGTGAATTCTCTGAATGCGCCTCAGGTCCAGGACCGGCTGGCCAAAGATATCGCACTCGAAATCGTCGAGCTCTATCCCTACGTGAATTACCTGAAGTATCTTTTGCCGATGACCGTGGCGCTCGCCATGTATATCTCGGTGATGATCGGCGGCGGCATGCTCTACATCGACGACAAGGCGCGCGGCGTGCACGAAGGCTACCTGGTCACGCCGATTACCAAGCTGGAATTGGTCTTCGGGCTGAACATCGCCGGCGCCATCAAGGCCACGCTCAGCGGACTATCGATCGGGGTTATCGGGTCGCTCATCTCCGGCCTGGGCGTTGTCTTTCATCCCGTGATCGTGTTGCAGATGTTGAGCCTCATCGTCGCCGGCTCCATTGCCTTCAATGGCATGATGTTTCTGCTCATGGTGCGCGTCGACGATCCGCTGGTTCCCCGCGCCATGTTCGGCGTCCTCAATGTCCTCCTGTTATATCCTTCGGGCGCGATGTATCCCACCGTCTCGTTTCCCAAATGGATGCAGGCGATGTCTGTGATCGACCCCTTCACCTACGCCATTCACGGCTTCAAGGCGGTGCTGCTCAAGGACGGCGGCTGGATCGCAATCTGGCAGGATCTCGTCTTTCTCCTCGTCTTCGGCATCGCCACACTGCTCGTCGCCACGCCGCTCTTCAAGCGCACGCTATAGGCCGCTAGCAGTGGTCAGTGCTCAGCGGCCGCGCGTGCATGTCTCGCAGCGGTTCATCTTGTGGAACTGCGCTGCGCTCTTGCGCCGCGCGAACGATGCATTCACGTTGGCTCCGCTCCGGCCGCCGGCCCCCGTTAGTTCCGCTCTTCCAGCATCTTCTCGTAATACCGCACATATTGCGGAACCACTTTCTTGGCGCAGTACCGTCCTTTTGCCGTCTTGCGCGCGGTCTCGCGCATGGTATTGAAACGCTCGGAATCGCTGAGCAAATTCAATGCGCCCGCGGCCATCGCCTCCACGTCGCCCACATCGAAGAGCAGTCCCGTCACGCCGTCATCGATCAGTTCCGGAACGCCGCCCACACGCGTGGCGATCGACGGCACCTTGCATGCCATCGCCTCAAGCGCCGCCAGCCCAAACGACTCCAGCGCGCTCGGCAGCAGAAACAGATCGGCCAGCGGCAGCAGCTCGTTCACGCGGTCCTGCTTGCCCAGGAAGTGCACGCGATGATGAATGCCAAGGTCGTGCGCCAGCCACTCCGCTTGCGATCGGTCCGGCCCATCGCCCACCAGCACCAGTTGCGCCGGAAGCTTGCGCGCCACAAGCGCAAAAACCTTTACCACGTCGGTCACGCGCTTCACGGGGCGGAAGTTCGACAGGTGCATCAGAATGCGCTCATCGGACGCCGCAAAATGCCTGCGTACGCATTCCTTGCCCTTTTTCGTTGCGTCCTCGATCGGCGCGTACACGTCGCAATTCACAAAGTTTGGAATGGTCTCGATCGGCCGCGTCACGTCGAAGTCGCCGATGGTCTTGTCGCGCAGATAGTTCGAGATGCTGGTGACGCCGTTGCTCTGCTGGATCGCGTAGCGCGTGATGGGCAGATAACTGTGGTCCAGCCCGACCAGCGTGATGTCGGTTCCGTGCAAGGTTGTTACGAACGGCAGCCGTTGGCCGCGCTCGGCCAGCATCTGACGCGCCAGCAGCGCCGAAACCGAGTGCGGAATCGCATAATGCACGTGCAGCAGATCGAGCGCGTAGTAATTGGCTACCTCAGCCATGTGCGAAGCCAGCGCCAGATCGTACGGTGGGAACTCGAACAGCGGGTAGTTTGAGACAGGCACTTCGTGATAGAAAATTCCATCGTCGCGCCCGCTCAGCCGGAACGGCTGCGAGTACGAGATGAAGTGAATCTCGTGGCCAAGCGCGGCCAGCTCGATGCCTAGCTCCGTCGCCACAACTCCGGAGCCACCGTAAGTGGGATAGCACGTAATTCCGATGCGCATAGCGCCTTCCAGACCTCCACGGGCGCTTCCTGTCGCGGATCAAAGCGCCAACCTGCCAACTCGTCACGCCGTGTGAGCGGCGCGATCTCGCCGCGTCTATCTATAATTCCTTCGGTACTTGCCGTGTCTTCGTGACGTCGCAATCAGCCAAACCGATCTGGGGGTCGCGGTTTCGACATTGAAATCGGAGATCGCAACAAATCTCGTGAACATGGCGCTATGTAATGGACGCGCCCACCTCGGCGCAGGATGCAACGTTTCTGTCAATCGTTGTTCGTCCGCGCCGCTGGAGCCAGCGCGGCAAACGACACCAGTTCGATGCCCGGAACCTCGCCGATCGCAGCCAGCGCCATGCGCTCCAGCTCGCGCGAGGCGCGCAGCCTTGTGCGCACGCGCTCGAGATCTGCGTCGTTGTAGCCGGGATGCGTCACCAACTCCCACGTGCCTGCGGGAAGTTTTCGCAGCAGGGCGCGCAGTGCATCCGCATCCAGACTTCCTGTTCCGGCCATGGCGATCGTTCCGTCGGTTGTGGCAAATCCCTCGCGAGCCAGAATGCGCCGTGAGTGCGGCGCGAAGCGGCGCAGCACTGTGATCTCGGCAACGCGCGATATGGGAGCGCGAGTCGCTGCGCGCACGGCCCACTCCGGTTCAAACGGAAACCGTACCGCGCGCACTCCCGCAGCCCGCGCAGCGCGTAGCACCGGCCGCAGCACTGCCGGAAACATATGCGTATGCTTGTGCGTGTCGATATGCGTCAGGCGCACGCCGTTTTGTTGCAATTGCCCAATCTGCGCCGCTGCTTCGGCCTCAATCTCCTCCGCCCGAATGCGCCCCGTGAAAAGCCGCAGCAGAAACGCACCGAGTGTCGGCAGAAACTGTCCCGTGCGCGCATCCACCAGGCTGGGAATCTGCTCCGGCTCAAGCACAGGCTCGCCGTCGGCCAGCACCACATGGCAACCCACACCCAGCGATGGCGTCGAGCAAGCAAGTTCCATGGCTTCGCCGGTCGCGGAGGCGCGCGCCATCAACGACGTACTTGTCACCAGGCCATCGCCGTGCAACTCCATAATGGCTCGGTTGACGCCCGGCGTCAGTCCAAAATCATCGGCGTTGACGATGAGTCGGCCCACAGCCTTGAGTGTATCAACCTGCGCCGAAGCGTCTGCGATATCGTGAATGCGCTGTTATCATGAAACAAGACCGCAATGTGCCGCGGAAAATCAGCATTCCGCGCCCGAGTGGGCGGTTAGCTCAGTTGGTTAGAGCGCCTGCCTTACAAGCAGGAAGTCGGGGGTTCGAGTCCCTCACTGCCCACCAAGATTCTAAAAGGCTTACATGATATTAAGGCTTTCACTCACCGTTGACTGTGGTGGATTTTGTGGGGAGTCAGATTCGGAAGCCACCACATCGAACACACTGACGGCCTTCCGCTTCGCTTCCGCCCGGACGTGCGAGTAGCGTTCAATCATCTTGGGACTCATCCATCCGAGCAATGCCTGTAGAGTTTGATCGGTTGCCCCGCCAGCGGCCATGCGGGACGCGGCGCTGTGCCTCAGATCGTGCCAGCGACATTCGATACCAACTGCTTTCTTCGCTGCCCGCCATGCTGTAGCAAAGCTGCGCACAGGCTGGTCCGGGAATGTTCGGTAGGGCACGACCTCACCGCCAAACGTGCCTTTCTTGCCGCGTAGCCCGTAGGCTTCCCGTGGGAACACGGCATGACTCGGTTGCGCAGCCGGAAACTGTGACCACCACTCTTTCAAGGTTTGGACCGTTAGCGCAGAAAGATAAACCAGACGGCCCTCTCCGCCTTGTGTCTTGGACTTGCCCACGGTGATGATTCCTTCTATCAAGTCCACCTGGTGCCAGCGCAGCAAGCGCAACTCCTGAGAGCGCAACCCGGTATGAATGCTGGTGAGCACGGCGGGATAGAGGCCGCGACTGGCGCTGGCCTTGCAAGCCGACAGGAGCCGGTGGACTTCATCGTCACTCAATTCTCGGCCAACGTCCGCCCGTTCTTTCAACATGGTCACATCGTCCGCAATGTTGCTCCAGAGCTTCGCCTTGCGCAGCACCAGCCGGAGCAGGTTGACTTCAATGTTGACCGTCCTATTGGAAGCCCCAGCCTTGAGCCGTGCCCGCTGATAACGGGATATTTGCTCCCCGCGAATCTCACTCAAGAGCAGCTTCCCGAAGTGAGGCTCCAAATGGCGGAGAGAATTCGAGTGCATCTCCCGCGTCTTGGGACTCCAGTGGGCTTCCCGCTCTAACAAGTAGGCTTTCACGGCACCAGAGAACAGCTTGGGCTTCAAAGTCTTTTCCAGATTGTTTGCCCCGCGCTCAAGTTCCCGCCGCCGCTCCCGCTCCGCCTGGAGGCAAACAGCCTTGATTGGGCTTCTGCTGCTTTGACGGATGCGGGCACCGCCAAACATGAATTCATACCACCAGACATTACCGCGCTTGAATATGCTCATGGTTTTCTCCCTGCCTTTGGTTCTGGCAACTCGCCCGCGTTCACCCGGCGAGTGACAAATTTGTCCGTGATGCTAGGCTCATGCTCCCTGAGCCACACCTTCCAAACGAGTTCAGATCGGCCCTTGAGCGTGTTCCACTCTCGAATCAGGGCCTTTGCTCGGACCATCTTTTCTTTTCGCTCCGCCTTGAGCTTCGCCGCTGTCCTGACTGCGGCAGTAGAGGCGTTTCCACACCGCCGAGAGCAATAGACTTTTTGCGATGCCCGCTTTTTGACGTAGTAATTGCCACAGCGAGCACAGGGACCGGCCAGTTTCTCGCAGTGCGGATTGAGGGTGAAATAGCCAAATTCTTTCCACGCCTCCACCTCTGGATTCAACATCCATCCACCTTCCGGCTTTTTCCTGTTAACGCGCTCCCGTCCTATCAGTTCTTCTAGTCGGCCGTAATCGGGATTCAGAAACAGCAGTGCCCGTCCCCAGGCTGTAGGCATCCAGGAGGCTCCGCTGCAAAGCGCCATCAAATAATTGCGGATGTGTTTGTGGCTTCCGTACATCATCTTTTCAAGGTTGGGGCCGGACTCTTGCCACGCCTTAATGAGTTCCCGCAGATGTTCTCTCAGTTCTTGCTGCTCAGTGGAATTGAGCAATCCACAGAACCGTTCCAAGTCTTCTTTGCCCTGTTCTCCCAAGGCTAGCTGATCCTCGTAGCTAGTGAATCCGACGGTTCGCACGTAAGGCATTCTGGGCTGCTTGGAGCGCGTCATGATTATTGATAGCACGTTTCAAACATATAAGGCAACTAAATTAAAATGCCGAAATTGAAATAATACGCATAGCATGGATGGTGAATGTAGAGCAAATCACGATATTGGAGGGGAAATGCAAACACGTTCAAAGTTACTCACGATCACAGAAGCGGCTCAGGAACTCAGTGTGAAGCCCAAGACCTTGAGGGCATGGATCGGCGCGAAGCGCGTTACTGTGGTCCGTCCTGGTGGTTGGTCAATCAGGATACCGGCAAGCGAGATAGAGCGCATCGTCGCAGAGGCCACCATTACCGCCGTTGAGGGCAGGCGGTAATGGCTGCGCTTTCAAAGTCTCCGACCCTGATCAGACCCTCCACTCCAGGCGCGCCTGCGTTGTGTCCTCGCTGCTGGCGTGAACTTCCGTCGGAGAAGTCCAACTACTGTCCTAGGTGTGGACCCCTCCATGTTGCGGACGGCGCTTCGACGCCTTCCCCATCTCCGCCCCTCAAATGGAGTGAATTGGGGAAGCACAGCGCAGACGAACCACCAGAGAAGAATGCGCCTGCTTCCCCGTATGTGGATCAAAGGCTGCCCAACTACTCCCCTAGTGACGGAGCGCCAATCATGGCCGTCGCCAAGTTGGATAAAACCGCCCCGTCTGTGGATGGATGGCCGGAGCCGGAGCCGTTGGGCGAAGAATTACCCCCTGTCCCGCCGTTCGATGCTGGCCTGTTGCCCGCGTCTGTTCGCCCGATGGTCGAGGACGTTACAGACCGAATGCAAACCCCGCCGGACTTCGCCGCTGTCGTTTCGATTGCCACTCTCGCCGGGCTTTGCGGGCGGCGCGCTCTCATGCAGCCGAAAGAGCGCGATAGCTCATGGATCGTTGTGCCTAATCTTTGGGGCGGGATAGTTGCGGGTCCGGGAATGATGAAGTCTCCGCTGGTGAGCATTGTGACTGCACCAGCGCGCGCTTTGGAGGCCGATTGGCGTGCTGAATACGCTGATGCCCAACGCGAGTACGAGGCCGCCCAGGAACGGGCCGAATTGGATCTGGCCGTTTGGCGGGAGCAGTACAAGCGTGCTGCCAAGAATAAGAAAAAGGGGGATGCGCCCGTAAAACCACAGTTAGACGTTTCCGAGCCATCGCAGCGCCGTTTGATCGCTGTCGATGCGACCCCTGAAAAACTCCATGAATTGCTTGCAGCAAACCCCGCTGGCATCTTTGTTCTGTGGGATGAACTATCAGGATGGCTTGCGGGTCTAGAGAGGCAGGGGCGCGAATCGGAGCGCGCATTTTATCTGGCGTGCTGGAGCGGAGATACCCCCCACAGTATCGACCGCATCGGGCGCGGGTCCATTCATGTCGAGCATTGTTGCGTTTCGCTTTTCGGAGGAATCCAACCGGCCCGGCTTCGCGCCTATCTTGCCGATGCGCTCCGGGACGGTCCAAGCAACGATGGACTGATTCAGCGGTTTCAAATGCTCGTGTGGCCGGACTCAAAGCCGGACTGGAAATATCGGGACCGCGCGCCGAACGCTGGCGCAATGCAAGCGGCAGAGAACATCTACCGGCGCATCGCGGAGATGAGCGCGGAAAAACCGTTCCGGCTGAAATTCACTCCCGATGCCCAAGCCCTCTTTGTCGCGTGGCTCACCGATCTGGAAGCGCGTCTCCGGGCTGATGATACAAGCCCTTTCATGCAGGCGCATCTCTCGAAATATCGGAAGCTGATGCCTGCCCTTGGTCTCCTGTTTTCGCTCGCCGATAGTTCGCTGGAGTCAGTGGGGTTACGCCATGCTCAACAGGCCGCCGATTGGTGCGAATACCTTGCCCACCATGCGCGCCGCGTCTATGCCTCACGAATCAGCCCGGAGCGGCTGGCCGCAATCTCCCTTGCCCGAAGACTGACAAAGGGCTGGAAGCGGGATAGCGGAACATTCACCATCCGCGAAGTGTACTCGAACGATTGGAGCGGATTAGCGACGCCGGATGAGGCCCGCGCCGCTGTGCGAGTCCTGGAAGATGCTGGATGGGTGAGGCCGGAGAAACCAAAGTCTGACGCGGGCAGACCGTCCGAAATCCATGCCATCAACCCCAAGATTGGAGGCGCGCATGTTGGCAATTGATCGCTGGCGCAACTGGCGGCCATCGGATGAAAAGTTCGATGAATCCCCCGGATGCGAACCCTCAAAACCCTCAGAACCCGCTTTTGAAGGTTTTGAAGGTTCCACTTCGGAGCAAATACAAAACTTTTCTGACCGTCCGCCCCATGTGCCGGATGCATGGCGCGAAGACTTCAACCGCTGGCGTGCAGAATGGTGCGTTTCCCGATCTGGTTATGAGGATGCCGGAAGTGTCGCCTGTCTGCTGGTGAACTTCGCGGAATGGTGCATCGCGCATAATGCCGTACCATGCACGCGGGCAACATTCGAGACGCTGCTGGAAGATTCCGGGTTCCGCTGCGCAGACGGCATGGCTGCGGGGATCGTCCTGAAAGTGGACCTGGGGGCCGTCTTGCGTTTTCAGGCCGCGCCTAGGGCACCGGAACGCCAGCGCGGGGCAAGCCGGGAGAGACTGCCCATTCGGGAGCTACCCTAGCCGATTCACAGAGATGTTACCTCATTCGGAACAGATGAAGAGCACGGCAGGAAGTGTCCAACGTGCGTTCTGGCGCTATGGTAGGATTCGTAGCAAATTGAAAAGCCCCGA
>JAJYFA010000129.1 GCA_021790995.1 Acidobacteriota bacterium | reverse complement strand
CGACGCGGCGCGCGCCGGCGCGGCGGCCAGGCAGTATGGGATTCCTGTCTTCGCCAGCGTCGATGCTTTGCTCCGGGCCGATCTGAAGCTCGATGCGGCCTGCGTGGCCGTGCCTACGGTAAAGCATCACGAGGTGGCTTCGGCGCTGCTCGATACAGGGCTTGGGGCGGGGATCGATCTGCTGATCGAAAAGCCGCTGGCGGCGGCACTCGCCGAGGCCGACGATCTGATTGCGCGCGCCGAGCGTGCAGGCCGCATCGTGCAGCCGGGACATTTGGAGCGATTCAATCCCGCGGTGCTGGCGGTTGAGCCCTCGCTCAAACGGCCGATGTTTTTCGAGGCGCACCGGTTGAGCGTCTTCACGCCGCGCGCGCTCGACGTGGATGTGGTTCTGGACCTGATGATCCACGATCTGGATGTGGTGCTCACCTTTGCAGGCTCGCCGGTGCGGGAGGTGCGCGCCGTGGGGTTGCCGGTGGTCTCGCCCAGGGTGGACATTGCCAACGTGCGCGTGGAGCTTGAGTCGGGCTGCGTGGCGAACTTTACGGCCTCGCGGGTCTCGACGGAGCGGGTGCGGAAGCTGCGCTTCTTCGAGCCGCGGCAATATGTGTCGATCGACTACGCACGGCGGGATGTGCTGATCATTCGGATGGAGGATCAGAAGGCCGAGACACCCAACGCTCGGCTGGCGCAGGCCGCCGCGGAGTTTTTAAAGACGGGCAAGCTTGACGCTGCGGCGATGCAGTCGATTCTGACGTCGGGGCAGGTTTCGGCGAGTCTGATGATGAAGGTGCTCGCCGCGAAGAACGACCCCGAGAAGCTGCGGGAGATTGCGAAGGGACTGGCGGGGCCGCTCGCCGAATCTCACGCGCAAGCGAGTTCTCAAGATGGACCCGCGCCGGGTCTGAGCTTTGTGAAGCCGGAGGTTGCGCCGGGCGAGCCGCTGAAGCTCGAGATTCTCTCGTTTCTGGAGTCGGTTCGCACGCGCCGTCCGCCAAAGGTCACAGCGCGGCAGGGACGCGCGGCGCTGGAACTGGCGCTGGCGATTCAGGCGCAGATGTCCGCGCACGCCGAGCGGGCAGGACTGAACCAGTTTTTTGAGCCGGTCAGGTAACCAGGCTTCTGGCGCGCCGGTCTCGTACTTCGCGGAGTCAAGCAGAGGCGGCGTCAGAGCACATCGCCCCATTGCGGCGAAGCGGCAAAGGCGGCGTGAATCAACCCCACGTGGGAGTAGGTCTGCGGGAAGTTGCCCCACATGCGCTTCTCCGTGGGATCGTAGTCTTCGGCAATCAGCCCCAGTGGCGACAGCGTGGCAAAGACTCGCTCAAAGACCTCTTTCGCCTTGTCGCGGCGTCCCATCGCGGCGAGGGCCTCGATGAGCCAGAAGGTACAGATCACGAAGGCGACCGTGGGTTTGCCGAATCCGTCATTCAGGCTGTAGCGTTGCAGCCAGTCTCCGAGCGAGAGATCCTTGTGAATCTTCTCGACCGTGCTCATCAGCATGGGGTCGTTGGGCGGCAGAAAGCGCAGGCGGACCATCTGCAGGAGCGATGCGTCGAGATCTTCGCCGCCGTAGTGGCCGACAAAACTGTTCTGCTGCTTGTTCCACGACTGCGCGATGACTTCAGCGTGCAGGCTGTTGGCAGCGGAGTGAAACTCCGCGGCGTGTTCCGGCGCATACTGGTCTGCAATGTTGCCCATGCGATTGGCCGCGGCCCAGCACATGAGGTTGGAGAAGGTCTGCGGTTTCCATTCGGCGCGATATTCCCAGATTCCAGCGTCCGGCTTGCCGGCGACGGAGATCGCTTTGCGTGCGAGGCCCTCCATCAATTTCAGCGCGGCGGGCGAGCGTTCCGCGCTCATGCGCTCATCGAGAAAGATCGGCGACAGCGCCAGAACCATTTCTCCGTAGATGTCGTTTTGATGGTGCAGGGCCGCGCCGTTGCCGATGCGCACCGGTTTTTCGCCGTTATAGCCGGGCCAGTTTTCAAGGATCGATTCTTCGAGATTTTCCGAGCCGTCGACGCGGTAGAGCGGAGCCAGCGTGAGCCCCGGCGCGCCGCCGGCCACGTTCAGCAGGTATTGGACGAACTGCTCGCGCTCTTCGAACTGCCCCAGTAATCCAAAGGCGCTCAGAACATAGTAGGAGTCGCGCAGCCAGCAATAGCGATAGTCCCAGGTGCGTCCGCTGCCGGGCGATTCGGGAATCGAGGTCGTCATGGCGGCGATGATCGCTCCCGTGTCTTCAAAGCAATGAAGCTTCAAGGCCAGGGCCGACCGGATCACTTCCTTCTGGAATAAAGGTGGGATGTCGCACTGCTTCACCCACCGCTGCCAGTAGCGCGTGGTTTCGTTCAGGAAGCGTTCGCACAAGGGCGCGAGCGGCTCTTCGATCGGCGCCCCCCACGTGAGAACCATGTGCTGGCGGCCGGTGAGCGTGAATGGCTTGCCGTTCAGATAGGAAAGGGCGATGTCGGTGGTCAGCCGCAGTTCGCTGTCGAAACCCTCAAAGCGCAGATGATGTGAGCCTTCGGCTGTCTTCGGCTGCTTCTTTGACCAGCCCAGCTTCGGCGCGCAAACGATCTCGATGCGAGGTGTGCCCGAGATCGGTTCCAGAATCCGAAACAACTGTTTCGGGCGGAATGCGCGATCGAAGTGAATAAAACGCGGAGCGAAATCGATGATCTTGAAAGACCCTGTCGCCGTATGAAAGGTGGTTTCGAGGATGTTGGTGTTGGGCAGGTATGCCTGCGTGCCGGCTTCTCCGTCGGCAGCTCCGATGCGGAAACAGCCGCCCTCCTGCTCATCGAGAAGTGTGGAGAATACCGGCTCTGAATCGAAGCGGGGAAGACAGCACCAGACAATCTCGCCGCTCTTGTGGATCAACGCAGAAAACTGGCAGTTTCCAATCAACCCGAGGTCTTCGATTCGCATGGTCCCGGTGCGTCGCATCGCTACAGCCATTAGAATAAAAGTATGACACGTTTGGCGCGGTTCATCGTCGCCTTGCTCATAGCCCTTGCCCTGCTCACCTGGGCCGTGTCCGGCGTCGTGCAGACGACAACGCATGAATGGTTCGAGCGCGATGTCAGTGCGCGCGTGCGACTGGTGCTGGCCAGCGCCACGCAATCCATGGCTGACACCTGGTACGATCCCGAGGGCCTGCAAAAGCAGTTGGCCGCCATCGATCACGACCAGCGGGTGATCGGAGTGGCGGCCTGCAATACGGACCTGACAACGCGATCGATGGCGCCGGGCCTGCCCGAGGAGTTTCGCTGTCCAGAGGTTGGGGCGCGGGTTCGCGCTGTGAGTGGGGCTGAGGGCGAGTCCAATCCCAGGTTTCGGGAGTGGAGCACGATCGCCACGTTGCCCACTGGCCGCGTGTTGGTCACCGCGATGCCGATTGTGAGTCAGGGGCAGGTATTGGGCTATGCCATACTCGTTCATGACTTGAGCTACATTGCGCAGCGCGAAGCCAGAGCGCAAACCTTCCTGCTTGTTGTCTTCGGGCTTCTTGCCATACTGTCCTTCGGCATTCCGCTGCTCGTGGCCCGGAATGTGCGCCACGACTGGAGCATGGAATTGCGCAAACTGCTGCACGGAGGCGGAAAGCAGCGCCGGGAGTTCGAGCCGATTCTGGGGGATATGCGCGAGTTGATTGCGCGCATGGCCGACGAGCGCGAGGATTCACCCGGGCAGTGGACGGCAGAACGGCTGAAGCAGGTCCTGAATCGCAATCTGCATGGAGAAAAGATTGTCATTCTGGCCAATCGCGAACCGTACATTCATTTTTATGGCGAGGATGGGCGAATCGAGATCCAGCATCCGGCAAGCGGACTGGTGACGGCCCTGGAGCCGATCATGCACGCCTGCTCCGGCGTGTGGGTCGCTCATGGCAGCGGCAGCGCCGACCGGGAGACCGTCGATCGTCACGATCACGTGCGCGTTCCTCCGGAGGAAGAGGCGTATCACATACGCCGGGTGTGGCTCACGGAAGAAGAACAGCAGGGTTACTATAACGGCTTTGCCAATGAAGGGCTTTGGCCGCTCTGTCATACCGCGCACGCGCGGCCGACCTTCCGCGCCGAGGATTGGGCCTACTACCAGAAGGTCAATCAGAAGTTCGCCGACGCGGTGTGCCAAGAGGTGGACTCTGATGAACCCATCATTCTTGTTCAGGACTATCACTTCGCTCTGGCGCCGGCCATGATCCGGAAGCGGCTGCCCCTGGCGACCATCATCGCTTTCTGGCACATTCCCTGGCCGAACGCCGAGCGCATGGGGATTTGCCCCTGGCATAACGAACTTCTCGAAGGATTGCTGGGCAGCAGCATCATCGGCTTCCACACGCAGCTTCACTGCAACAACTTCCTCGACACCGTGGACCGTTATCTGGAAACCCGGCGCGACAGGGAACAGAACGCGGTGATCATGCGCGGACACAAGACTCTCGTGCGGCCTTATCCAATCTCAATCGAGTGGCCGGTCCACTGGGTTGAAGCGGCGCCGAGCACAGAGGAGTGCCGCGCCGAGGTGTGGAAGAGCCTGGGATTGAAATCCGACGCTTTGCTCGGCCTCGGAATCGATCGCCTGGATTACACGAAAGGAATCGAAGAGCGGTTCGCCGCGGTAGAGCTGCTGCTGGAGCGTCATCCGCAGCTCCGCGGCCGCTTTACCTTTGCGCAACTAGCCGAGCCTAGCCGTACCAAGATCGAGCGATACAAGGATCTGAATGAGACCGTCGAGCGGCTGGCGCGGCGGATCAACGAGCGTTTTGGCACGGTGGACTACAAGCCGATTGTCCTGCTGCGTTCGCACCACGAGCCGCCCGAGGTATTTCGCTTTTACCGCGCCGCGGATCTTTGCTATGTGAGCAGCCTTCACGATGGCATGAATCTGGTGGCGAAGGAATTTATCGCTGCGCGCACCGATCTGCGCGGAGTGCTCATCCTCAGCGAGTTTACCGGCGCGGCGCAGGAGCTGACGGAAGCGTTGATCGTGAACCCGTACGACCTGGAAAAAAGCAGCGACGCCATGGCCGCTGCGCTCGCGATGCCCGAGGAGGAACAACAGGATCGCATGCGATCCATGCGCTCGATGATCGGCCGGTTCAATGTTTATCGCTGGGCGGGAACGATGCTTGGAGATGCCGCCCGCCTGCGCAATCAGGAGCGCCTGGCCGGGCGCCTGGCCGAACATTCGCCGGTTAACTCAACCGTCTGACGATGAGATATCTTCTTTCAAAAACATCGCTCCCACTTGTGAAGCGGCTGGCCGAGGAACGCACTTTGTGCGCCTTCGACTTTGATGGCACGCTTGCGCCGATTGTCGATCATCCTCGCCTTGCCAGGATGCGCGGCCCAACGCGAAGACTGCTCAAGCGCGTGGCATCGCTTTATCCGTGCATTGTCGTCTCGGGCCGGAACAGAGAGGATGTGCGCGGAAAGCTGCGCGGCATCCCTCTGGCCGGCGTCTTCGGCAATCACGGTGCGGAGGCCGGCGGCAGGAACCATGAGGACCGGCGTATCGAGCACTGGAAGGCCGCGCTGCAGGCCGAACTGGGAAATCTACCCGGCGTATGGGTCGAGGACAAAGGCTCCTCGCTCGCCGTGCATTACCGCCAGTCCACGCGGCCCGCGCAGTCGCGCCGGCGCATTGCCGAGGCGGTCGCGAAGTTGAACGAGGCCCGCACCTTCGGCGGCAAGAAAGTGATCAACCTCGTGGCGAATGGTGCTCCAACGAAGGGCGACGCCGTGGCTGCCGAACGGGATCGCCTGCACTGCAATTGGGTGGTGTATGTTGGCGACGACGAAAACGACGAGGACGCCTTTGCGATGAAAGGAAATCTCGTCGCGGTGCGCATCGGCAGGAAAAAAAGAACACACGCCGGCTACTATCTGCGATCGCAGGCGGAGATCGACGAACTGCTGAAGTGGATGGCGCGCTTGCGATCGGTGAAGCCCTGAATTCCATCCCGCTATTGCGGAATTTGCGTCACATCCCAGCCGCCGCCGAGGGCGCGAATGAGGCTGACGCTCGCGGCGAACCGGCGGCTCTCGATGTCGATCGCCGTGACCTGGTTTTGCAGGAGCGTTTGCTCTGCGGTCAGGACTTCAAGATAGCTCGTCACGCCGCCTCTGTAGCGGGTATTCGACAGATTGAACGAATTCTGCGCTGCGAGGACGGCGTTCTGCTCGACCTGGGCTTCCTGCTCCAGAATCCGCAGGCTTGCGAGCTGGTCTTCCACGTCTTCAAAAGCGAGAAAAACGGTGTTGCGATAGCCGTTGGCCTGGGCCTCGTAAGTGTGGCGAGCGGCAAGGGTGAGCGCGTGGCGCTGGCCGGCATCGAAGAGCAGATCGGCGGCCTGCGCGCCCAGGGTCCACAGCGAGCTTGGCCCCTGAATCCATGTGCCGGGGTGGGCGCTCTCGAAGCCGCCGGTTGCGCCCAGCGCAATCGTGGGATAAAAGGCGCTGATGGCGATGCCGATCTGCGCGTTGGCGGCGTCGGCCAGCCGCTCCTCGGCGGCGATGTCGGGACGGCGCTCCAGCAATTGCGAGGGCACGCCGAGCGGAATCGGCGGCAGCGCCACTTCCGGAGGTTGCCCGAGCGGCGAGGGCGGAATGCTGAAGCTGGAGAGATCGTAGTTGGCGATGGTCCCGACGGCGTGCTCATACTGCGCGCGCGCCACGCCGAGATCGACGAGCTGCGCGCGGACGGTTTCAAGCTCCGTTTGCGCCTGCGCCACGTCGACCGCTGTGGCCACGCCGCCGGTAAACCGCCTTTGCGTCAGATCGAGCTGGCGCTGGAGGTCCGCGACTGTCGAAGTCAGCAGCTTGATCTGGGAGTCGATCCCGCGCAGGGCGAAGTAATCGGTGGCGAGCTCGGCGTGCAGGGTCAGGTCCACGTTTGCGGCCACGGCAGCGCTGGCTTGTGCCTGGGCGCGTGCCTGCTCCACCGTGAGCCGGATGCGGCCCCAAAAGTCGGGCTCCCAGCTGGCCTGGCCCGCGATAACCAGATCGGCATTCGCGCCGGCTGTGGACGCGCTCGAATTTGGCGCGTTGGCTGAGTTCTTGATGCCCTGGGTCGTCACCGCGCCCGAGATCGTGGGGTAGAGATTGGCGCGCGCCACGCTCACCTGATCGCGCGCGGCAAGGTAGGTATCGAGTGCCTGCTTGAGTTCGACGTTAGTGGCGGCGATGCGCTCTTCGAGCTGGTTGAGCTGCGGGTCGTGGTAGATCTCCCACCACTTGCCCTTCAACATGCCATCGGAAGGATTGGCTGGCTGCCACGAACCGCCTGCGGGATTCGGCGGCGGCGCGACCGACGATGCGCCGGTTTCTTTGTAGATTGTTGGCGTATTGTAGCCGGGGCGGTTGTAGCTGGGGCCGACGGGCTTGCAGGCGGTGAGGAAAAGCAGCGCGGCGAACCCGAAGACGGAAATAGACGCTGTTTTGAAAGGGCGCGGCCGGCGCGCCCACGCGGCGCGTCGGCCGAGTGCCGCCGGCTTCAAGACAATTCGTTCATCCGCGGGTCGTGCACCAGCCATGGCTACCGGCCTCCCGCCGGGGTGGACGCGTTGCCTGGATGAACGACTGTTACGCGTTCTCCCTCGATCAGCGAGTCGGGTGGATCCTGGATGACCTGGTCGCCGGGTTTCAGACCGGTAATGATCTGGGCCGTGGCGCCGTCGTCTTCGCCGATGGTTACGTGCACCAGATGCGCCTTGTCGCCGTTGACGAGAGTGCCCAGCTCCAGGCCCTCGCGTCGGAAGATGAGTGCCGCCGTGGGCACAATAAACGTGGGGTTTGTGGCCGGAGTTTTGAAGTGAACCTGAGCCAGAGCGCCGGGCATCAGCTCGCCGGAACGGTTGTTCACGTCGATCTCCGTCAGCAGGGTGCGGCTGGTGGGATCAATGGCGTCAGCCGTGCGCACCAGCGTTCCCACGAAGGTTTTTCCGGGATGTTCAGGGAAGGTCAGGCCGATCTTCATGCCGCGCCTGAGAGAGGGCGTATACACCTGCGGCACGTCGGCATAGACGCGGAGGGTCTGGAGCGCCTGCATGTGGAAGAGTTCGTTGGCGGACCCTGCGCTGATCAACTGGCCGGTATCGACATTACGCGCGGTGACGACTCCGTCGAAGGGCGCGTAGACCTTTTCGAAGGACTGGAGTTCCTTGAGCCTCTGCAGGTTGGACTGCGCGGAGTGGACCGCGGCAGCCGTTGCCGCGGCCTGGTTCACGTAGGTATCTGTATCCTGCTGCGAAACCGCGTCGGACTTGACCAGCCCCGAGTAGCGATCCGCCTGAATGCGGGCGATGTTGGCGTTGGCTTTTGCCGTGGCCAGGTCGGACTCGGCCTGCGCCACCTGCTTGTCCAGTTCCGGGGTGTCGATGACGGCCAGCAGCGCGCCTTTCTTTACGTGCCCGCCGATGTCGTAGTACCAGCGAACCAGGTAGCCGTCCGTGCGCGCGTAGATGGGCGAGTCCGTGTAGGCGGTGACGTTGCCGGGCAGCACAAAGTTATCTACGGGCGCGCCGGGCCGCGCTGGAGCCACCGAGACTGTGGGCGCGGCAAGGTCGTAAGTGCGCTGGGCAAGAACCGCGTGGGCGTTCATGCGGCGCAGGATCCCCGCCGCCGCGAGCACGACCAGAACCAGCAGGATGATGCCTGCGCCGGTCAGAATCTTCCGCGGCGGGATCTCGTTGGATTCCGGCGCGCTGTCATGGCTGTCCATGCCGTGCTGAGGGCCATTGGGAGGGCCGGGTTGAGGATGCGGATTGGGTTGGTGGCTCATAAGACGGCTACTCCGGTCTCTCGTCAAACTCGTCAAATCCGATGGAAGCGCGGCCGGCGGATTCGCGCTCGAGCTGGCGCTTGCGTCCGCGTTCGATGCGGCCGTGGATGAAGGAAAAGAAGGCAGGCACAAAGAACAGCGTGGCCACGGTGGCCACGAGCAGGCCGCCAATCACGGCGCGGCCCAGCGGGGCATTCTGTTCGCCGCCGTCGCCGAGGCCGAGCGCCATCGGCACCATGCCGATGATCATGGCCAGAGCAGTCATCAGCACTGGGCGCAGGCGGACAAAGCCAGCGTTCAGTGCAGCCTGCCGCGCGTCGCCCACCAGCACTTCCAACTGCTCGCGCGCAAAGCTCACCACTAGGATGGAGTTGGCCGTGGCCACGCCCATGCACATGATGGCGCCGGTGAGCGCCGGCACACTCAGCGTCGTGTTGGTCAGGAACAGGAACCAGACAATCCCGGCCAGCGCCGCCGGCAGCGCTGAGATGATGAGAAACGGATCGAGCCAGGACTGGAAGTTGACGACGATGAGCAGGTAGACCAGCACGATCGAAAAGGCCAGGCCGCTCAGCAGGCCGACGTAGGAGCTGTACATGGTCTCGCTCTGTCCACGGAAGATGAAGTGCGAGCCGCGCGGCAGATCCTTCTCGTGGCGGGTGACGATCTTCTCCATGGCGCGCGTTACGCTGCCCAGAGCGGCTCCCTCCACGTTGGCGTAGATATCGATCACCGGCTGAACGTCGTAGTGGCTGATCGTGCCCTGCTCGGCGCCGGGCGCAATCGCGGCCAGGTTGCCGAGCACCTGCACTGGCGCGGGCGCTCCGGGCGCGGCCGTGGGTGGAGCTCCCGGCGCAGGTGTGGCAGCGGAGCCGGGGGCTACGGTGGATGCAGCGGCTCCCGTGGCGCGGATGGCGCCGGCGCCGGTGATGGACAGGCTTTCAAGCTCCGCCATGGTGTCCAGGCGGTACTGCGGCGACTGGATGGCGATGTTGTAGGAGACGCCGTTGCGCGGATCAAGATAGAAGTTTGGGCTGGTCTGGAAGCTGCCGCTCAGCGCGACCAGCAGGCTCTGCGCCACGTTCTGCTGGGTGAGTCCGGTGGAAGCGGCCCGCGTGCGGTCCACATTCACCGTGAAGTTGGGATAGTTGAAGGGCTGCTGGATGCGCGCGTCAGCCGCGCCGGGAACGTAGCGCAATTCGTTCAACATGCGCTCGGCGAGAGCGTGGTTGGCGTAGAGATCGGGTCCGACGATCTGGATGTCGATGGGCGCGGCCAATCCGAAGTTGAGGATCTGGGTCACGATGTCCACCGGCACCGTGTAAAACGTGACGCCGGGATAGTCGCGCGCCAGCACCTTGCGCAGCCGCTCGATGTAGAGATCGCTGGGATGATGATTGTGCGTCAACTGCACCTGGATGTCGGCGTCGGATGGGCCGACGGGCGCGGATGTGGAGTAGGACAGATTCAGCGAAGAGTACGGCAGGCCGATGTTGTCGAGAATCGTAACCAGTTCGCTGGCTGGAATCTGCTGGCGGATCGTCTGCTCTACGTGATCGCAGAGAGCGGCCGTCTCTTCAATGCGCGTACCCGTATGCGCGCGTACGTGAATCATGAACTGCCCTGCGTCAACCGAAGGAAAAAAATCCTGTCCGAGCCAGGGCGTGAGCCCCAGCGAAGCCAGCGCAGCGGCAAAGAAGACAATGATGAATGCACCCGAATGATTCACGCAAAAGGTGAGCAGGCCGAGATAGCCGTGGCGGAATCGTTCGAAGCCGGTCTCGAAAGCGGCCTGAAAGCGCGTGAAAGGATTGCGGCTTCCGTGCTTTTTCGCTGCCTCCACGTCGTCGTGCTCGTGGAGCAGGTACTTGGCCATGGTGGGCACGAGCGTGCGCGACAGAAAGTAACTGGCCAGCATGGCGAAGACCACGGCCTCGGCCAGCGGAACAAAAAGGTAGCGCGCCACGCCGCTCAGGAAGAACATGGGCACGAAGACGACGCAGATGGCGAGTGTGGAGACGAGCGCCGGCGTGGCAATCTGCGCCGAGCCTTCCAGAATGGCCTGCTCCAGTTCGTGGCCCGTCTCCAGATAGCGGTTGATGTTCTCGATGGCGACGGTGGCGTCGTCGACGAGAATGCCGACGGCCAGCGCCATACCGCCGAGGGTCATGATGTTGATGGTCTCGTGCAGCGCGTAGAGCAGGATCAACGAGCAGAGAATCGACAGCGGAATCGAGACGGCGATGATAATGGTGGAACGCCAGCTGCCCAGAAAGACCAGGATCATGAGTGCGGTCAGGCAAGCCGCAATGATGGCCTCGCGGACCACGCCGCTGATGGCGCTGCGCACGAAGATCGACTGATCGGAGAGGGCGACAATCTTCAACCGCCGGGGCAGTTGCCCCCTGAAGCTGGGGGTGGAGATGATGTCGCGCACGCGCTTGATGATGTCGAGCGTAGATGCAGATCCGGTTTTCATGACATTCATCATGATTGCCCGGTGACCGTCGACGCGCACGATATTGGTCTGCGGCGGATAGCCGTCGCGCACGTGAGCGACGTCATGGATGTAAACCACCGTGCCGTTGACAGTCTTCACCGGCATGTTGTTGAGCGCTTCGATCAGCGTCGGCGCGGAGTTGGTCTCCACCTGATATTCAAAACGGTCGAGTTTGATGGTTCCCGAAGGCGCGATGACG
>JAJYFA010000128.1 GCA_021790995.1 Acidobacteriota bacterium | reverse complement strand
CCAGCACGAGCAGTGCGGCGATCTCCAGAACGGTTTCAGGCAGCATCGAGTGGAAGAGTGCGGTGTAGTTCATTGCATCCCTCCCGCGAGCAGCGCCTTGACGGCCGGTTCGATCTGGGCCAATAGGACGCGTGGATAGAGGCCGACGATCAGCGTGCAGGTAACGAGTAGCGTCACGCCGGCAATCTCAGGCCACGTGATGGCCGCGAACGTGTGCGCCTGTTCCGCCTCAAGCTCGTGCGCTGTGGGCAGAGCGTCCGAGAAGAACGCTTTCTGCAGGGCGCGCCAGATGTAGGCCACGCCAACGATAATGCCGATGCCCGAGGCCGCGGTCCACCATGGATTGGCGCGCCACGAGCCGACCATCACCTGGAGTTCCGCAACGAATCCGGAGAAGCCCGGCAATCCCATGGAGGCGATGCCCGCCACGACAAAGGCCCATGCGGCAAAGGGCAGCCTTCGCGAAAGGTGCATGGCTTCAAGCTCGGCCAATTGGCGTGTGTGCGTTCGCTCGTAGACCACCCGGCCCACAATCGCGAAGAGCAGTCCGGCGATGATGCCGTGCGAGAACATCTGCAACACCGCGCCATCCATGCCGATCTGGTTCAGCGTCATCAGGCCCAGCAGCACAAAGCCCATGTGGCTGACACTCGAGTAGCCGATGACAAACTTGAAGTCGGTTTGCGCCAGAGCCACCAGCGCACCGTAGACAATGCCGATCACAGCGAGCCAGGCAAAGACGTCGCGCCATGAGGCCAGCCCGAGAATCGTGAATCCCCAGGGATCGAGGCCGTGCGGAAACAGGCCGATACCGACGCGAAGGCAACCATAAGCGCCGAGCTTCATGATGACGCCGGCCAGAACCATTGATGCGGCGGTTGGTGCGGCGACGTGGCCGGTCGGCGCCCAGGTGTGGAAAGGCCACATGCCGGCGAGGATCCCGAAGCCGATGAAGACCAGCGGGAAGCACCACATTTGGAAGCTCACGGGCAAGCCTGCGTGCGCCAGATCGGCAAGCGCCGTGGAGTGCGAGCCCGCGGTTGTGTAGGCGGCAAGCACGCCGATCAGCACCATGGCCGAGCCGACAAAGGAGTAGAGCGCCAACTTCATGGCGCCGTACTCGCGGCGCGTCGAGCCCCAGATGGCGATGAGGAAGTACTTCGGAACGATGGCGATCTCGTAGAAGAAGAACAGCAGGAAAACATCGCCGCTCAGGAAAACGCCGTAAACGCCGCCGATCAGAGCGAGAAAGAAGGCAAAAAACTGGTTGGTGCGCAGTTCGATATTCCAACTGAAGAGCACGCCGGCCACGGCGGCAATACCGGTAAGCAGCACCAGCACGCGGCTGATGCCATCGGCAACCAGCAGGTAGTGAATGCCCATCGCGGGAATCCACGGCGCGTCAACAAAGACCTGGCGCGCCTGGCCAAAGCCCGCGGCATAACCCGCCACGGCAATTGCCAGTCCAGTCACGGCCACGGCGAGCGCAAGCCAGCGCGCAAGGACCGGTTTGTCCTTGGGGCACAGCGCCGCCAGCAGCGCGCCTGCGAACGAAATGTAGATGGTCCAAGCCATTCTTTAAAATCTCCAGTGCGCCAGCAGGTTCTGGACCGTGGGATTGACGGTGTTCAGGATGAGCTGGGGCACGAGGCCGACGAGGAACATCAGCCCAATGACGGGTGCCAGAGCCATCCTCTCGCCCTGATGCAGATCTGGGAAAGCCACCCAGCGATCCGAAACCGGTCCGCTAAAGACCTTCTGAATCACAGTGAGAATCACGATAGCGGTTACCAGCAATCCAAGTACCGATACCGTTGCGCTAACCCACGACAACGGGAAGACGCCGCGGAAGATAAGGAACTCGCCGGCAAAGCCGTTGAGCCCGGGCAGGCCAAGCGAACTGAAGAGGGCGATACCCATCAGGCCCGCGAGAACCGGCGCAGGCTTCCGCAAACCGCCGAAGTCCGCGATGCCGCGCAGCCCACCCGAGCGGAGCTGGATCATGGAGATGAACCAGAAGACCGCGGCGGCGGTGAGGCCGTGGTTGAACATCTGCAGGATGACGCCGTTGAGCGCCGCAGCCTGGCTGGCCTGCTGGGCCGCGCCGGAAGCGGGAACGGCCAGTGCGAAGATGGCAAGCAGGCAGTAGCCGAGGTGGTTCACCGAGGAGTAGGCAAAGACCCGCTTCAAATCGGTCTGCGCGGCCGCTGCCCACGCGCCCATGACGACAGTGGCCGTGGCAAGCACCAGCAGCGGCGTGCGCATGGCGGCGATCTGCACGCCGAAGAGCGGAATGGCGATGCGCAGAAGGCCATAGACTCCCATCTTCGACATGGCGCCCGTCAGCAGCATGGTCACCGGCGATGGCGCCTCGGCATACGCATTAGGCAGCCACGTGTGGAAAGGCATCAACGGCACCTTGACCGCGAAGCCCGCAAGCACGCCGATCGTAAGCCACGGCATCACCGGCCCGAGATGGGCGGTGACCATCTGCGTCAATTGGCCCGAAGCCGCCATGGCCGTGAGGTTCACGAAGTCCATAGTGCCGGGCGTATCCTTGCCTGTCGTCGAAAGGAAGATGGCGAGGAACGAGAGCAGCAGCGCCACCGATCCAGCCATGGTGTAGATGAAGAACTGTGTCGCCGCAGGACCGCGCCTGGGGCCGCCCCACAATTTAATGAGGAAGAATGCGGGGATCAGGCTCAGCTCCCAGAACAGGAACCAGTGGAAGAAGTTGAGCGCGGTAAAGGAGCCGAACAGGCCCGCTTCCAGCATGAGCACCAAGCTGAAGAACAGGCCCGGCATGTGGTGCACGCGATGAGAGGCATCGATCGACATCAGCGTGACGATCGAGGAGAGCACCAGCATCAGGCCGCCGAGACCGTCGACGCCCAGGTGATACTCGACGCCGAGCGAAGGCGCCCAGGCAACGCGCTCTACAAAACCGTAGCCTCCATCGGCGGGCAGGTGGCTCCAGATGAACAGCGAAAGAACCAGGCAAACCAGCGTGGTGAAGATCGCAACGATGCGCGCATGACGGCCGCTAAACAGCGCAATCGCGGCGCCCACAAGCGGCAGCACGGTAAGGAGCGTCAAAATCGGAAATCCGGTCGCAACGTTGTTCATGGCCGGCTGCTCCAGAAAAGAATTGCTGCGAGTGCGATCATGGCCGCGGCGAGAATGCGCAGGTAGTTCTGCACGCGCCCGCTTTCGACGCGCGACAGCAAGCCGCCGCCGGAGGAGATCTCCTCGCAGGTTTTGTCGAATCCGCCGTCGACAAAGTTCGTGTCGAGGAAGCGATTGAGGGCAGCCAACAGGCTGAAGATCCACGCGATCAGAGAGACGATGCCTCCCCAGACGCGGCGGTCGAACCAGTCGGAGACGCGCGCCCACCACTCATAGAAGGCGATCACGGTTACGCCATAGAGTTCATCGACATAAATGCGATTGTGCAACGGCTTCCACAGCCACGGGGCCGAGCGTTCCAGCGCATCCGGCGCTTCGGCGTCGGGCGACTTGTTGCCGTAGAGCGACCAGCCGAGACCGAGGCCAAGGAAGACCACGAGAGACGAGGTCAGCATCAGCAAGCCCAGGCCAGGTTCGTTGAATCCATGCATGTCGAACGCGACGGCGCGGTTCTGAAGAAAGGCATGGAACCACGGCCAGGCCGGCGTGCCGATGATGCCGAGCGCGATGGCGAAGAAGGCCAGAACCGTAAGCGGCAGCGTCATCACCTTCGGGCTCTCGTGGGCATGACCGTGGCCGCGCCATTTGCCAAAGAAGACGTAGCTGACCTGGCGCGTCATATAAAAGGCCGTGAGTAGAGCGCCGAAGACAAGCAGATAGTACGGGCCCTTGGAGAAGCTCCAGTGGTGCGCGGCTTCAAGAATGCCGTCTTTCGACCAGAAGCCGGAGAAGAAGAGCGGGAAGCCACAGAGGGCCAGCATACCGATGGCGTAGGTAGCAAAGGTGAGGGGCATCTGGCTCCGCAACCCGCCCATGCGCCTTACATCCTGCTCCTCGTGGCAGCCGTGAATGACCGAACCTGCACCCATGAAGAGCAGGGCCTTGAAGAATGCGTGCGTAATCAGGTGGAACATGCCCACCGCAACGCCCCCCAATCCGAGGCCCGCCATCATGTAGCCGAGTTGCGAGACCGTCGAGTAGGCGAGGATGCGCTTGATGTCGTTCTGCGCAATGGCGATCAGCGCGGCAAAGACCGCAGTGGCCGCGCCAACCCAGGCAACAACGGTGAGCGCCGCCGTCGAGCCATTGGCTCCGGCCCCCGCCTGCATCAGCGGGTAGACGCGCGCAACCAGATAAACGCCGGCAGCGACCATGGTAGCCGCGTGAATCAGCGCGGAAACCGGAGTGGGGCCTTCCATTGCGTCTGGCAGCCAAACGTGCAGCGGAAGCTGGCCGCTCTTACCCACGGCTCCGGCGAAGATCAGCAGGCCGATGGCGCCTGCGGCCGTGAGCCCCAGGCCCGCGTGCTGCGTGAGCAGATTGGCCAGCGCAAGCCCTTCGAGCGAACCCACGCCGTGGTTATAGAAGAGCAGCGTGCCGGTCTGCGAAAACAGCCACACAATGCCAAGCAGGAAGAAAATGTCGCCGACGCGCGTGGTGACGAATGCCTTCTTCGCGGCGGCCGCGGCCGAAGGCTTGTGGTACCAGAATCCGATGAGCAGATAGGAGGTGAGGCCGACAATCTCCCAGCACATGAACAGCAGCAGCAGGCTGTTCGAGATCACCACGCCCAGCATCGCCCCGGCAAACAGCGAGAGAAAGCAGAAAAAACGCGTGAAATTTTCGTCGTGGGCCATGTAACCCACGGAGTAGATGAAGATCAGCAGGCCGACCAGCGAGACCATCACCAGCATGATTGCTGCCAGTGGATCAAGAACCCATCCCAGGTCGACGGTCGAAGCGCCAAAGCGCATCCATGTGAAGTCAACAAACTCGCGGACAGCCATGCCTTGCGCCCATCCCGCGACCACGTGAACGAACGCCATCAGCGAAAGAACGAGCGAGATCGAAAGCGCTCCGATGGCGAGCGCCGCGGCCGGCTTGCGCCGGGGCTGTTTGAGCAGCGCAATCGCGCCCGAGGCGACGATGGGCAAGGCGGGAATCAGCCAAAGAATCCCCGCGATCGTCGAGGTAGCGAATTGTGGAGTGAATGCTACGGATTCCTGCATCAAGCCTTCACCCCTTCATCCTGTTCATCTTGTCAAGGTCGGTTGTGTTGGTATGGCGATAGATGGAAATCACAAGGCCCAGGCCGACTGCGGCTTCTGCCGCGGCCACGGCAATCGAGAAGATAGCGAACATCATTCCGGTGAGCGCTTCCGGATGCGGCTCGAAGCGCCAGAAAGCGATCAGGTTGAGGTTGGCGGCGTTCAGCATCAGTTCAATCCCGATGAGCACCATAATGGCGTTGCGCCGCACCAATGCGCCGGCAAGTCCGATGGCAAACAACAGCGCGGCAACCAGCAGATAGCACGCAAGAGGCGTTGTCATCCCTTTGGCCTCTCTTTCTCATGCATCGCGACAATCACCGCACCGACAGTCGCCGCGGTCAGCAGAAGACCCACAATCTCAAGCGGCAGAGCGTAGCGGCCGACGAGCGCATTCCCGATGTCCCGCACGGTGACGGCGGGGGCAGGCGATTGCTGCGGCACCACACGCACGCTCGCCAGCACCGCCCATCCGAGAACCGCAAAGACGCCCGCGGCAATCATCAGGCCCACAGCCCAAGTGCCGCTGAAGACGCCCTCCTTGGGCAGATCGGAGCTGCGCGTGAGCAGAATGGCGAAGACGATCAGGATAGTGACGGCGCCGATATAAACAAGAATCTGCGCAAAGCCGGCGAACTGCGCATCGAGATCGAGATAGAGCAGCGCCAGCCCCGCAAAGGCCACCGTAACCGCGAGCGCAGCGTGGACCAGTTGCTTGAGCAGCACGGCTGCAAGTCCGCCTGCGATGGTCATCGCCGCAAGCAGATAGAAGACAACACTCATCGATAGCTCCTATTCGGCATAGCGGTAACTCCTCAGGCCAATGTTCTTGCGGCGGAAGCTCGCGCGCCCCACCAGCACGTAGAAGGCGGCGAGAATCGCAGTCGAGACCACCCAGCGCAGCCAGCCTTCACCCATAAACCGCCAGAGAGCGGTCACGATCAGGTTGACGAGCGAGAGCGGCAGCACAAACTTCCACGCAAAGTTCATCAGCTGATCCTGGCGCAGGCGAGGCAGCGTGCCGCGCACCCAGATGAAAACGAAGATGAAGATCATCACCTTCCCGAAGAACCAGATCCAGGAGGGAATGAAGTTGAGAATCGAAAGTGGCGCCGACCATCCGCCGAGGAAAAGCGTAGTCGCCATACCCGACAGGGAAAACATAGCCAGATACTCGCCAATGAAGAAGATGGCGAACTTGAAGCCTGAATACTCTGTAAAATAGCCGGCGACGATCTCCGATTCGCCTTCCGGCAAATCGAAAGGACAACGATTGGTTTCCGCCGTGGCGGCAACGCCGAACATCAGAAAGCCGGCCAGCCCCCATGGCGTAAAGACATACCAGTGCGGAAAGATGCCCGTGTAACTGTTCTGCGCTTCGACAATCTTTGAGAGCGAAAGCGAACCGCCGATCATGACGATCGAGACCGCCGAAAGCAGCAGCACGACCTCGTAGCTGATCATCTGCGCGATGCCGCGCATGGCCCCGAGCAGCGAGTACTTGTTGCGGCTCGACCAGCCAGCCATGAAAACGGAAAGCTCCGTAGCCGCTCCCATGGCAAAGAAGAACAGCAGGCCCGAGTCCATATCGGCCAGCACCATGTTGCGTCCCACGGGCAGCACCGCGAAGCCCATGAAGACCGTCACCAGCAGTACGATCGGCGCCACAAAGTGCACCACTCCGTCAGCACGGAACGGAATCACATCTTCCTTGATCAGCGCCTTGATGCCGTCGGCAACAGGCTGAAAGAAGCCGTAGGGGCCCACGCGATTGGGGCCAAAGCGGTTCTGCATGCGGCCCAGGCCCTTGCGCTCGAAAACCGTGGTGAGCGCGAAAAGAGCGGGAAAGACGCTGATAATGCCGAGAACCCCCAGCACGGCGCCGGCGGCAGGGCGATATGCGGCAGGCAAATAGCCGACAAGCCAGTCGCGCAGGAGAACAAAAATCTGATCGAGTTGCGTGGAGAAGGGGGTCGTGGCCATGAGCTAGCTTCCTCCTTCGGCGGGCTGTTTTGTTGGAGCAGGCGCTGCGGCCGGGGCGGCAGCAGCCTTGGCGGCGGCAGCTTCAGCCGCGGCTTTGGCCTTGGCTTCGGCGGCAGCCTTTTCCTCGGCCCTGCGTGCATCCACTTCAGCGGCCTCGGTGGGGTGAATCGAGTGATAGTACTCGTTCGAATGCGCCAGATGCTTGCGATCGAGAAGCAGGCCGCCGAAGCGATCGCCGGTGGCCAGTTCAAACCCGGTGTTCATCCTGATGGCGTCGAACGGACAAACCTCCACGCAAATCTGACAGCTCATGCAAACCGAGGTATCAATATCAAAGCGCACCGGATAAAACTGCATCTTGCCCACAAAGTCCGGCTTCTTATCCTTGCTCTTCTCAATGAAGATGCACTTTGGCGGACACTCTTTTTCGCAGATCTGGCAAGAGACGCAGCGCAGTCCGGCTTCCCAATCCGGGCCATCGTAAACGAGGAAGGGAAAGACGCGCGCGTTTTCGACCGTCGGTATCCGCTCCTCCGGATACTGGACCGTCGTCAGCCGTTCCTTGGAGACGTAACTGCCGAAGAAATTCTTCGCCGTTTCCGCCAAACCCTTCAGGATGCCTTCACCGAGCAACTTCAGTTCCTCCGTAAACTTCCTGCAACTACCGATCCACTTCGCCCAGCACAATATCCACGCTGCCCAGAATCAACACCACATCGGCCACGTTTTGTCCCAGACACATGTCTTCAAGAATCGTCAAATTGATCAGGCTCGGCGGGCGTACGCGATATCGATACGGATTCGGGCCGCCGTCGCTGATCAGGTAAAAGCCCAGTTCACCCTTGGGCGCTTCGATGCGGCCGTAGGCCTCGCCCGGCTTAGGCCGGAAGTTGCGAATTTTCGCCTTGGGGTCCATCACCGGCCCACCGGGAATGTCCTTGAGCGCCTGCTCCAGAATGCGCAGCGACTGGCGCAGTTCCAGCAGCCGGATCATGAACCGGTCGTACACGTCCCCGTGCTCGCCCAGCGGCACCTTAAAGTCAAAGCGGTCGTAGATACTGTAGCGATCCACCTTGCGCAGGTCGTAGTTCACGCCCGAAGCCCGCAGCACAGGACCGGTAACGCCAGCGTTGACAGCCAGATCGGGCGGCAGAATGCCGGTTCCCTGAGTGCGCGCTATGAGAATCTCATTGCCGATCAGCAGGGCCTCGAACTCATCCACGAACTTGGGCAACTTGGCCACTATTTTGCGCGCTCTCTCCAGCCACTCCGCCGTGGGATCCACGCGGCAACCGCCAAAGCGCATGTAATTGCACATCATGCGCGAGCCCGTGAGGGTCTCAAAGAGATCCAGAATCTCCTCGCGCTCGCGGAAGCCGTACATCAGCGGCGTGCCGCTGGCGCCCATGTCCTGCAGCAGGAAGCCGACCGCCAGCGCATGATTTTGCACACGCGTCAGCTCGCCCAGAATCACACGCACATACTCGGCGCGCTCCGGAACCTCCTGGCCAGCCAGCTTTTCCACCGCCAGCGCGTAGGCCCAGTTGTTGGTCAAAGAGCAGATATAATCCAGCCGGTCGGTATAGGGTATCGACGCCAGATAAGTCTGCCCTTCGGCAAGCTTTTCATGGTTGCGATGCAGATAGCCAAAGACAGGCTTGAGACGAATCACGCGCTCTCCATCGAGCGTCACGTCCATGCGAAACACGCCGTGCGTCGAGGGATGGTGAGGCCCCATGGAGACTTCAAGCAGCTCGCCTTCGCCGTCAGGCGCGACCGCCGGCGGCAGATTCCAGCCTTCGTGCTTCTCCGATTTTGTATCCACTACATTCATTGAATCGTTCCGCCGGGTCATTGACTGTGATTTACAACACGCGAATCTTGATTTGTATTCCCTCGTCCCTGCCCCTGCTCACTACTCCTTGTTTCCCGCTGCCTCTATTTTCTTCTGATGCTCCTGCGCGCGAGCCAGCACATGATCGTGCGGCGTGGGCTCGTACTCGTAGTCGTCCGGCTCCACGTAGTCCTTGCGCATGGGATGATCCTTGAACTCGTCCCACATCAGAAGCCGGCGCAGGTCCGGATGCCCTTTGAACACCACGCCGTAAAGATCGAAGATCTCGCGCTCCTGAAAATCCGCCGACCGCCAGATGTGCGTCATGGACGGCAACTCGACCCTGTCGGATCGGTTCTCCGTGCGCATGCGCAGCACAACCGGCCCATGCTTCTTCGCAACCGAGAAAAGGTGATAAACGACCTCCAGACAGCCCGGCTCCACGCGCTTGCGCGTCTCTTCCACGGTCTCTTCCACCTGCTGCTCGACACCGTCGACGGTTTTCGCGACCGTGCGCGTCACCTTTACCTTTTCGGCAATCTCTTTGTCCGGCCAGTCGACGCCGGTCACGTTCGAAAGATGGTCCAGAGCCAGATCCGCATCGTCGCGGAGAAAGGTTGCCACCGCCAGCGCGCTCTCGGGCGCAAGGCGCAGCGAGTGCTGCGCGGCCGGGCCGGGATTCAGCACAATCTCCACTCCCGCGCCGGGCACCGCCGCTTCAATCGCCGCCTTGATTTCTTCGACCGTCTTCAAGATCCACTCCTGGCACTTTCAACTCCCAGCCTTAAGCTCTCAGCTTCCGCAGTCCGCATTGAGCTGAAAGCTGGCGGCTGAAAGCTCGCTTACTATTCCCTAGTCCCTAGTCCCTAGTCCCTGTATCTTTATCGGCCACACGCCTTTGTTCGACGTGGGCACCAGATCGTGCTCGCCCTGCTCGGGCACGGGAAACTCACCCTGCGCCTCTGCGTCGAGAAACCGCGGACGATCCTCGCCGGTCAGATGCTGGCCGTCGATCTTCTTCTGCAACGCGATGAAAGCCTGCAGCAAGGCCTCCGGCCGAGGCGGGCAGCCGGGAATATGCACATCGACGGGAATATAGCGGTCGATCCCCTTGAGCACGTTGTAGCCCTGCTTGAACGGCCCGCCCGAGATGGCGCAGGCGCCCATGGCAATCACATAGCGCGGCTCGGCCATCTGGTTGTAGAGCCTGACAACTTGCGGGGCCATTTTTTTGGTCACGGTGCCGGAGATGATCATCAGATCGGCCTGACGCGGCGAAGGCCGAAACACCTCGGCGCCAAAGCGGGCCAAATCGTAGCGCGCCATCGTGGTGGCGATCATTTCAATGGCGCAGCAGGCCAGACCGAAGTTCATGGGCCACACCGAGCTGCGCCGGCCCCAGTTATAAAGCTCCTGGAGGGTCGTAACGACGATACCCTGCTTGCCCAGCTCGATCTTGAGATTCTCATCCATGTCTTCGCTCCGCTTCGCAGCTTCTAGCTGCCAGCATCATCGTGCCCAGTCCGTCCTTGGCAGACGGCCATCACGCCCATGTCAAGATGCCCTTTGCCCAAGCCCAGGCTAATCCCTCCACGAGAAGCAGCACAAACACCAGCATGGCGATACATGCTGCCGCGCTCAGCCCTGAAAATGCCACTGCAAAGGGCAGCAGAAAGACGGCTTCCACGTCAAAGATGAGAAAAATAATGGCATAAAGGTAGTAGGCTGGGCGGAAACGTACCCACGCGTCGCCTTTCGAGACAAGGCCGCACTCGTAAATCGAATTTTTGGTCGGGTTTGGCTTGCGCGGCGAATAGAATCGAGCCCAGAGCCAAGCCAGCCCCAGCGGGCCCAATCCAAATGCAAGCGCCGCCACAAATAAAACGGCTAAAGAAAAATAAGGACTTGAAGACATTGCGGCTCAGACAACCTTATAAATTTAAGGTATCAGCTTCGGCTTGGTTTTGGCGACAGGCATAAAGTCGTTTTTATCCATTCAGACCCAGTTTTCCACGATTCATCCCACTCTGTGAACCGTTCGATGCAAAGACCGCACAAAGGCCGTAAAAGGCGTCCAGCTCAGCAGACCTGATGGAAGCCGAGCCCCATCAGAGCCGCAGCCTTTCGCAAGGTAGCTGCCAGGCACCCTACGCCGACGGCGCAGTGGTGAGCCGGCCCCTGCGCGTTCCATGCCTCGATAAACCCGCGCGCGCCCGGCGGAAAGCGGTACCGGCTGTTCGTATTACCGATTTCGAGAATCGCTCCCGCCACGGACTCGCCCTCGGCCACGACCAGCTTGAAGCGCGCCCGCGGATCTTCGACGACGGAGAGCAGCGTAACGGGACCGTGCCTGACGCTCATCTCCACCGACAATCCGCGGCCGACCTTGCCGTGGTAGACCTTGAGCGGGCGCACTTTGGTCTTGCCCTGCGCAATACCAAGGTGCCCCGGGCCGTCGTGTCCCATCAGCACCAGATCGTCGTTGAAGTCGGCCGCATAGAACTCGGTAAATGAACCGCC
>JAJYFA010000010.1 GCA_021790995.1 Acidobacteriota bacterium | reverse complement strand
GCCGCTGTTCATTCGCGCCAGGTTTGCCTCGTTCCGCTTCAGGTTCCCGGCAATCTCCTTGTCCTGCGGGTGCGCCTTGAGGTAGTTGCGGAGCTCGGCCGCCGATGCGGGATTGGCCGAGTTCCACATAAGCGCCTGGCGATAAGCCGCCGCGGCCTCGGGATCGCTCTGGTGCGCGCGGAGAATGCGAATGCCTTCGGCGCGCGTGCGCTGATCGTAGGTGAGCATGATGCCGAGCTGAACGGGATAGCGCGGATCGCCGGGATTGCGCCCGACCAAAGCCCTCATGCCAGCGATGGCCTCCTGCTTGCCGCTGGCTGTGCCGTAGAGGGTTTGATAGTAGGCCAGCGCAATATTGCCGTCGGGCGGGTGGTCGCCGTAGAGCCCGCGATAGATGCGCATGGCCTCGTCGTTGCGGCCTTCTTTAGCCAGTTCGCCGGCCCGCTGCAGCTCGTTGGCAGATCCGGCGGCGGCGGGCATGGCCTCAATGCTGGCGATGTTGGGATCGCGGGGATTCACGCGGCGCAGATGCGCCAGCGCCTGGTCGGACTGTTCGGCGTTGCCGGTGAGCTTTGCGTCGCGGGCCAGGCCGGCAAGGGCTTCGGCGTTGTTGGGAGCGGAGAGAAGAATCTGCTGCCAGATCTGCAGGGCCAGGTCGGCGCGCCCGCGGGCTTCAAGGTTCTGCGCCTTGGCCGCAAGAGCGGCGCGCGCTGCCTCCGCCGATGCTGCATTGGAGGATCTTTGGGCGTGCATTCCCGGGGCCGCAAACGTCAGGCAGCCCGCCAGAAGCAGCATCGCTTTCCAATCTCTCCAGCCCAACCTCATCGGCGCTTCCATCCTACGTTCAGTTCGCCCCCGGGGCCAAACCGGAATCTGGCGTCAAGAAATCCAGTAGCAAACAGGGCAAGACTCTGATCGTAATATGCGAAGTCCTTTCCATACAATCCCGTAGTTGCATCTCTCTGCGCGTCGAGGCGAATCAACTGCCGGGCAAAGGCCCGCGAGAAGTTTGGATAAGCGCGCAGATAGGACAACACCGCCGCGGAAAAGCCCACAGGTCCATCTTCCTCCACTGGAATCCCGCGGTCACTGACCTTTTGCGGGGGGGCATCATGATTGGCAAGGTAACCGCTCATCGCGGGAACGGCATTGAGAATCTGCTGGCGCCCAGGATCTCTGCGATTCATCATACCGGCCCAGAGGTAAACCCGAATGGCGTCGTAGCTGCCGAAGGCGCTGGCGTCCCTGGCATCGTTCTGGCCGGATCTGGAGGGTTTCGGCGCGGGATAGAAGCCGTCGCCGGGCACGTATACGATCCAGTCCATCGCGTAGCCATGCGGCGAGCCTCCGGCAAGCAGACGCGGAATGCCTTGAACGATCTGCTGCCAGGGTCCGGCTGGATCGAGCTCCGCAAACCGCTCAAAAACAAACAGGGGCAGATAGCTGGGATTCAGAATCCAGTCTTTATCCTGCTGAAAGCCGGCGGAGCCAGGTACAAGCATGGGGCCGAAGCCGGGAAGATCGACGACCTCATTCTTGACAATGAGGCTCAGCATGGCGAGGCCCAGACGGGTGTCGGATCTGGACTTCCAGAGGCGGCCGGCCTCCAGCAGCGTGTAGGCCATCCAGGTGTCGGCGTCGGAGGCGGAGTTTGCGTCGAGCACCGTCCACTGGCCGTCTTGATTCCTGCCCCAGAGCCAGGCCGGCAGGTGTGTGGCCAGATCGCCGCCGGCAAGATTGCCCTGTGTCCAGGCCAGAACCCTGTCAAAGGTGGGGCGGTCATTGTCGACCAGTGCAAAGAACAGTGCGTAGGCCTGGCCTTCAGAGGTGGTCTGCTGATCTCCGTGGGGATCGAAGACGCGTCCGCTTGAGGGATCGATAAAGCGGTTCGCATAGGAGTTCCAGAGTCGCCACGGGCCGTCCTTGCAGCCGCCCACCATGGAAAACATGAACAAGGCCACGATCAGCAGGAACCGCTTCCCTCGCCGGGATTTCCAAAGGCCCATCGCAAGTGTCTCCAGAAAAAAGCGGAGTTAGCGTTGCTGGCGGAGTTATCGAGGTTCGCGTGGTGTTGCGCAGCGAGGTGCAGTCTCGCATTTCATCGAACGTCCCTCATGGGCGAAGATAGCGGAAAATCCCGGCGCGATACGGAGTCGCGGTCACCCACCCACCTGACTCCGCGAACCCCGCTGTTTATCTCTAGTCTTCCATCATCGTCAGGCGTCTTCTGGCCTTGATACGCAGCCATTGCCGTATCCAGATGGCGACCAGGAAGGCCAGAACAATGACCACCAGGGCCGCGAGCCATGGCACCTGAGTGAACCACAACATCAACCGTGTCCACCAAGGCAGTACACCCACATGATAGACCGTGGCGCCAATGCGGAAGGACTGGAAGTGCGAGCCGTGGAAAACCGCGACAGAACCCGAGATGTCGCTGGACTGCTGCACTTCGAGGAAGCTGTCCATGAAGGGTTCGAAGCTGGCGCCGTCCCTGAGGTGAATGGCGACAATGCTGCGGTTTTTGGCCAGGCCGTAGGGCGATTCGATGCCCTCGATGATGGCGTCGGGAGTGCCTCCGGCGATCAACAGGCCGGACTCCCTGTGCTCGTTGTCTTCGAGCTTCCACCAGGCGTGGTGCAGCAGGCGGACAAAGAAGCCCTGCGTATCCCGCACCTGAATCTGGCCGCTGCCGAGGGAAACGGGAAGGTTCGTTCCGAGTTTGTCGAAGCCGGGCTGGTCGCTTGCGGAGCCGATGACAAGGAAGTCGGTGTTCGCGTCCGCGTGAAGCGCCTCAGGGCCGGCTACTGTCACACGCAGGCCGGGAAACCCAGTCTGGCGGCCGAAGTGTCCCATCAGTGTCAGGAAGGTTTCGATCTCCTGCTCGGTTGGCGTGGACGGCAGGACCGCCGTGGTTTCGCTCAGGTCGGCCTCGCGCGTGAACGGGAAGCCGGCGTTGGCGAAGATTTCCAGATTCGGCATCGCCGCCCAGTGGGGATAATGACGCAGATCCAGGTACGAATCGCGCAGGACCGCACCCTGAAGGTTAATGGGCGTCGTATCCTCGCAACCCTGTTTCCTGAGCAGTTGGAAGGTGAAATCGAAGGACAGCGAGTTGGAGAAAGGACGCAGGTTCACGACCGGGACCGGCACGTCGGTCTGCATGGTGCGCGAGGTTTCCTGCCCCGGAATCAGCGGAATGGATCCCAGGAACGCGTCGTTGACGCGCACTTGCATGCTGGAGATTGGCCCGATGGGAACGGAGTTGTAGCGATAGACGACGTGGAGTCTGGCGTTTGGCCCTTCGCTGCCGTAATAAATGTCGGGCGGGATGCGGAAGTAGACGTTGAGCGGCGCCGTGCCGTCGCCCTGCAGCAGCTCGGCCGAGGCGTAATTCCACAACGCGACGGTCTGGTCGGTGCGCGCCCAGCGTGGAGCAGCATCCGGAGCCTGCTTGTTGGGCAGTCCCGGGTTGGAGATCGTGGCCTGCCCGCCGTCGAGCATGTCGCTGTGCAGGGCTACGGCCTGGGCGGCTTTCACCAGGTCGTCCGCGCTATTACCCGTCAGGATGAGAATCTTGCCGAAGGGATCGTTGGGGTTGTCACGCATGGCCACGGTGGGTCCGTCGACGGCGGAGAAATTCAAGCCCGCGGGCAGACTTGATGGATTCTCGGCGACAACGATGACGTTTCCGGCTGGAATGGCTCCGAAGTGTACCGGGAAACGGACGGGGCGATTCTCCGAAACCATGCCGAAGTAGCTGGTGACAATGCCGGCCGCCTGTACGGCTTTGTTAGAAGGCGCGCTCGGAAACATGACTGCGACACTGAACGGCTGGATGACAGACGGATCGACAAACGGCTCGGGAAGATGCTTCAGGTCGTCGGCCAGGTGCAGCAGCGTGCCGCGGATATCGATGTAGGAGTTGCGGTGGACGCGAGCCCAGAGCGTGGTATTGGCCGGATCCTCGCAGACCATTGTGTAATGACCAATGAACTCGATCGTGAGCGTATTGTTATGCACCAGCAGTTCGGTAGGAATCGTGAACTCAGCCTCGGCCTCGCGGCCGTCGGAGCCGCCGTTCTGCCCCGGCGTGGGCACAATGGTCGCAAAGAGCGTTCCGTTCAGGATGAGCTTCAAGTGGCTCAACTGCGGAAGCAGGCCGGGCGAAAAGGAGTAATACACATGCATCTTCGCGGCGCCGACAACATGCGTCTCGGGCAGCGTGAAGTAGATATTGTGCTGCGTATCGATGCTGCGCAGTTCGAGTTGCGACTCGCCGGCGTCGGCAAGCGTGAAGTGGTCGTGATACTCGCCCGGTGCAACGGGAGCGTTGATGTCGGTGGCTGCATTCTGCTGCGCACTCGCGGGGCGATGCAATTGCGCAAGGGCCTGTTGGCTGCCGACGGCCAGCAGCGCCATCAGCAAAAAAAACAGCGACGAGCGGGCGATCGAGAGCGGCCCAGACTTGCGCCCCGCGGTATCGCCCGTGAAAATACTGCTGAAAGTGACCCACATCCCGCGCAGGGAGATCTGGAAGATGCGGCCCAGACTGCGCAGCACGTTGTCGCTCTCGCGGCTCTCACCCCAACCCAGCCAGGAATCGGCGCGCGAATAAAGAGCGACGGTCAGCACTTCCTGCTCCTCGATGGTCAGATTTTCAAAACAAACGCGTAACACCGAACCCTCCGAAGAAACAACCGAAGCGGGCAGGTCGATGGCCGCCGCGGGCGCGGGAAACGCCAGAGCGACCCGCGTCTGAGGCATCGCATCGAAAGCCTCGTGGAGCCGGATGCCTGCGCCGCCGCTGGAAATATCCATGGTTTCTGCCGCGATCGATCGGCCATCCGGGAATTTGACGGCGAGCGGCGTCACGACTTTGATGCGCACCGTGGTGCGCAACTGGCGAAGCTCACGCGCCACCGCCGTGCAAACGCCCAGGATGACCACATTGAACAGGCACCATAGTACATTCATCAGCACTGTGCCGGGGCGGTCGCGGTCCCAGATGAAGAAACGCGGAATCGCCACCAGAAGGCCGGCAAAGTTGAAGACCAGCAGCACCAGAAAGGGCTGCGCGATGCGGGAATCGAAGAACGTGCGTCTCACCACTCCGCCCTTCGCCGTCACATTGAATCTGCCGAGCTTCGGGTTGACGAACGCCAGAACAGTGGGCAGCAGAATGTAGGGCGAAAGCACGGTTTCGTAAATCTCGTTCCAGAACGAATGGCGGTGCTCGCCCTGGATGCGCGAGTTGGTGACGTTGGAAAGAATCAGGTGTGGCAAAGCATAGGCAAGAATCGCTGCCCAGAAGCCGGGAATATTCGTATGGTTGAGCAGCAGATAGATCAACGGCGCGGTGAGAAAGATCAGGCGCGGCACCGCGTAGAGGAAGTGGCCCATGGCGTTGAAGTAACACAACCTCTGGGGAAGGGTGAGCCCGGAAGCAAAGAGCGGATTGTCGGTGCGCAGAACCTGGATCATGCCGCGCGCCCAGCGAATGCGCTGACCGACATGCGCAGAAAGCCTCTCAGTGGCCAGTCCCGCGGCCTGGGGGATGTTGATGTAGGCCGTGTTCCACTTCTTCATCTGTATGCGCAGAGCGGTGTGGGCGTCCTCGGTGACGGTCTCAGTGGCCATGCCGCCAATTTGATCGAGAGCCTCGCGGCGCAGCACCGCGCAGGAGCCACAGAAAAAGGACGCGTTCCAGAAGTCGTTGCCGTCCTGCACTACCCCGTAAAAGAGTTCGCCTTCGTTGGGAATCGTGCGGAACTGCTCGAGATTGCGCTCGAAAGGATCGGGCGAATAGAAGTGGTGCGGGGTCTGGAGAACGGCCAATCTCTGGTCACGCAAAAACCAGCCCACCGTCATCTGCAGAAAACTGCGCGTGGGAACGTGGTCGGAGTCAAAGACCGCAAGGAATGGAGAATGGACCGTCTTGAGCGCGGCGTTGATGTTGCCGGCCTTAGCGTACTTGTTGTCGGACCGCGTCCGGTAGCCGATGCCGGCATCATGCGCAAATTGTTCGAACTCCTTGCGGCGGCCATCGTCGAGGATGTAGATGTGCAGCTTGTCGGCCGGCCAATCCATGTTCAACGCGCCCAGAGCGGTGTAGCGCACCACCTCAAGCGGTTCGTTGTAGGTGGGAATCAGCACGTCGACGTCTGGCCATTCACTGGGATTGTCGGGCAAGGCGACAGGCGCGCGGCGCAACGGCCAGATGGTCTGGAAGTAGCCCAGCAGGAGAATGACGAAGGCATAGAACTCAGCGCCCAGCAGACAAAAGATGAAGAAGGCGTCGAGCGCGCCTGGATGGCTCGCCGGGTCGTTAAAGAACCGCACCACCTGGGCAATACGCCAGTAGCCATAGCGCAGGGTGCAGAACATCGACAGCATCATCAGAACCAGCGTCACAAGGTAGGAATCGGACCCGCGCGCCAGGGCCAGCGCCACGAGCAGGCAAACCAACCCGAAGACCGACTGCTGCTGCCAGCTCAGCGGCAAAACCATCATGAAGCTGAACACCGCCGCGGCCAACAGCAGAAAGAGCAGACGGAAAGACCGTGTGAGCAGACTCTCGCCTGCTCCGATTCCCTGCCAGAATTCCGTCGGCGTCATCGCTCGCTCCAGCGCACGCCGCGGAAGGTTGTGCTCGCCGGGGCAGACAGGCTCTTCAGCCAGGCTGCAAGATTCGAGTAGTCCTCAGTCACGGCGGAGTTAGGGGCGTAATCCAACACTGTCATTCCCTCGGCCAGCGCTTCGCTCACGACCGGGGTGTGGCGCAGTACAAACGGCAGCAGGCGATCGCCCAACTGCTCGCGGAGCACCTCACGAATGTCCAGGTGCAGCGGCAGCGAAGGATCGAACTGGTTGAGCACATAGAAAGGCAGTGCAGGCTTCTGGATGCCGCCATTGCCGTTGTGCTCGAAGAAGGCGTCAATCGAGCTGACGCTGACGACAGAAGACATATCCGGCGCCAGAGGCACAAGGATGTGCGGCGCCAGGCGCATGATGCGGCGCGTTGTCGCGCCCGAAGCTGTGGCCAGATCGATGATCACGCGGCTGGCTCCGCGCGCGTGCTTCTGGATCTCCGCCGCCAGCGTTTCGCCGGCGCCTACGTCGGGGCCGAGCGAGTCGGGATCGAGCGTAATCATCTGGATCGGCGCGTCGCCACTGGCCATCGGCGGACTGAAGGTGCGCAACATTCCGGGGCGCTGATCCCGCGCGCCAAAGAAGAACGGCAGCAGGCCATAGGCTGCCGTGTCGACCAGCAAGACCCGCTCGCCACGCGCAGAAAGTACGCGGCCCAACGTAGCTACCAGGCTGGTTTTGCCCACGCCACCAGCCAGCGAAAACAACGCCAGCACTGGAGCCCGCGCCACCGAAGGCACCGGCGCGGCCTGGGCCGGCACATTGTCCTCGAAGATGCTGCGCAGCGCGTACCAGCGCGATGCCACGCGTTCGCGGGAGCTCTGCAGCGTCTCATCAGGCGCAGGCGGAAGCATCGGCTGTCCAGCGGATTCGTTCTGTTCCGGCATCAGCCACGCTGGCCGGCCGGCATCTTCGCGCGGGTCGGCCGAAAGCCATGACGCATTTGGGCGCGAAAACGCATCTTCCTGCAAGCGGCCCTGCGGCCGCAAAGGCGGCGGCACAAAAGAACGCTCCTCCGCCGGCGGTTGCCGTGATGCTTGCGGCGCGGCTTGCCGGGCATTTTGCGCCTCGCGTGCTGCTCTCTGGGCGGCCTCTGCCTGCTCAGCCGCCAGCCTTGCGGCCTGAGCCTGGCGTGTAGCCAACTCCGTTGCCTGGCGAGCGCGTTCCTGCGCGGCGCGCTCAGCGGCTTCCTGCGCGGCAAACTGCGTCTGCTGCGCCGCGAACTCCACAGCCTGGCTGGCGCGCTCCTGGGCTGCCATTTCCACGGCACGCTGGATTGCCTCATGGGCAGCCCACTGCGCGGATTGCTGGGACACATGGGGCGCGGAGGATTCGATGCGGCGCAGATCTTCCTGAGCGTGCGGAATGTCGACAGTCTGTTGCACGTCGGTCTCCTGATGAGTACGGAGCCGCTCCTCTTCGATGGCTTGTTCCATGCGCTGCCGGGCCCTTTCGCGTAACTGCGCGCGCGAGGCGGAGAAGTCGCGGTACTTGCCGCCATGCAGGTTCGCCCACGAGTACAGCGAAGCCACATCCTGCGGAATCTCGTTCGGGTCGGGCAGCAAGTGCTCAGTCATGTTTTACCCCTGCGCCATTCCTTCTCTTCCCAAACTCGAATCAATGGCAACGCCACGCGCCGCACATCGGCATCCTTCGAAAAAGAGGAAAACGCACCCGGAAAGCTGCAATCCTTAGCGGTAATGGTAGCTGCGCATCTGTTGGCTGAACAATAACACTTGCAAGGCGAGGCTGCTACCACTTTTCAGCCATCCAGTGACCGCGAAATGCCTCATTTTCTGCGTGATGCGGTAACTTCTCCCCCATCGGTAACACTTACCGCAAAGTTGCAGGATTACACTGGTACCAGCATCGCCGGTTACCTGAAAGGGTAACGCCCAGACCGGTCGGCGGCGCGCGAAAAATTTCCCCGTTGCTGGGCGAATCGACGCCCCCCGGGGGAACACGGATGCGTTCACACAAATCAAATAGAGCATCCGAATGCGCAACGGCTTTGCAAGCCCCTGGTCCGGCAACACTCCTTCAAAAAAACTCTGCGCGCCTTTGCTCGCTCGACCTGTTCGGCGCTTCAAGCGGCAGAACTCCCGCTGTGGTAGCTTGAATATAGCGGCCTTAAGCGAGCTCGTAGCTCAGTTGGTAGAGCAACGCCCTTTTAAGGCGTGGGTCCTGGGTTCGATTCCCAGCGAGCTCACCACCCCAAGGCTGCCAGTTCCCTGCCTTTGCTCCCTAACTTCAATCGCAAACCGCGAAATGGCGGTTTCGATGCAACGTGCATGAGGCAATCGAGGCAAAGCCCGCCTCTACCCAGCCTCTCGGCTTGGAGCAGAGAAGAACCTCAGGCTAGGATAGAGCCTGCGGTTGCAGGACCGGCCGGCACGTAAGGAATTAGGAACTGATGCTCTCTGCAGGTCAAATTGTCGCATTGCAGGACCGGCTGACGCGTCTTTGGCACGAGGCCAAGCAAAAGCCCGAAGCCTCTGCCGGCGAGTGGCTCGATCTGCTTGCGCGGCAACATCGCGCCAACTTCGATCTGTGGCACATTGAAGATGCGGCGCGCGCCCCACGCGTCTCCGACGCCGAATTGGCTGAGGTGAAGCGCCGCATCGACCGGACCAACCAACTGCGCAACGACCTGGCCGAAGAACTCGACCGCATGCTGCTCGAATGGCTCGCAGCGCGCGGCCTGCCGACGACAAATGCCCCGCTGAACTCCGAGCCGCCGGGATTGATCGTCGACCGGCTCTCGATCCTCGCGCTCAAGATCTATCACACGCGCGAGGAAACTCAGCGCAAGGACGCACCCGAGGGCCACGCCGATCGCAACCGGGCACGGCTTCAGGTTCTCGAAGAGCAGCGCGCCGACCTCGCCGGCTGCCTCGACGCATTGTGGCGGGAGACTCTGAGCGGAATCCGCCGCTTCAAGCTCTACCGGCAGTTGAAAATGTACAACGATCCGGCGCTGAATCCGGCAGTATACGGAGAAGCAGCGAACGAGAATCAAGGGAGCACGAGAGCGAGAGAACAGGGCGGTGAAGCTTCCTGATTTGCCATAGGGCAATCGACATGGACTGCTACCGAAACGTGCACCGTGTCTGGAGGATTCCGGTGTTTCGCTACGATGAGAGAGCCGCCGCAAAAAAAGGCCCCATTGACGGAAGGCGGCGTTCTCAGTATAAACATGGCCTGAGTCCAATTCTGTTTCAGGCGAAGTTCCCCGCCGGCCTGGGACCAGGATGCGGGGGAAAGGATTTGAGGATTCCAGTAAAGCCATGACGCAAGATGCTCGTACCGCGGCGGCCAGCCGCATGAAAATTCCGGCGACGAAATCCGAAGGTCATACCCGCAGCGGCACGGACCGGGTCTTTCAGCACTACGAAAGCGCCGTCCTTCTGCTGCAGCAGGGCAAATACGAGAAGGCGCTGATCGCTTTGGAAAAGCTGTTGCCTGAAGCGCCCGCCGAGATCAAGGAACGCTGCCGGGTGTACATCCGTACCTGCCAGCGCCAGTTGCAGGCGCGTGGGCGGTCGTTTGCAACTCCCGAGGAGCACTACGATTACGCCATCTCGTTGCTCAATACCGGCTACTACGAGGAAGCTCGTGAACAGTTGAACCAGGTTCTCACCGGCCACCCCGGAGCCGACTATGCGTTCTACGGCCTGGCCGTGCTGGAAGCCATTACCGGCCGCGTCCAGGATTGTCTCTCCAGCCTGACGCGCGCCATTGAGCTGAATCCCAGGAATCGGCAGCAGGCGCGCGTCGACAACGACTTTCAGAACATGGCGGACGATCCGCGCTTCACCGAGTTGCTGTATCCTGAGGTTCCATAGGCCTCTGTTGAACACTGGAATCTCCGCGAACGATTTGTCCTCGCCAGCGTTGAACCACGATCGCGCAACAGCGCACCGCCCGTTGCGCGTCGTCGCTCTTGGCGGCGGGACGGGGTTGTCCACGCTGTTGCGAGGACTGCGCAGTCATGTAGGTGCGCCCGGCGAGATCCCGTCGGCAACCAGGGCCATCGCCGACCTGGCCGCCGTGGTCACGGTCACCGACGACGGCGGTTCTTCCGGCCGGCTGCGCCAGGACTTCAACATGCTTCCTCCCGGCGACCTGCGTAACTGCATGGTGGCCCTCAGTGAGGAAGAGGATCTGCTGACCAAGCTCTTCTCGCATCGCTTTCGCGCAGGCCGCGGATTGAAAGGCCACAGCTTCGGCAACCTGTTTGTCGCCGCCCTCACCGAAATCACGGGCGACTTTGCCCAGGCCGTGCAACTGGCATCGAAGATTCTGGCCACACGCGGACGCATCTACCCCGCCACCACCGCCAACACGACACTCGTGGCCTACATGGACGACGGCTCCGTGGTCCGCGGCGAAACCAAAATCACCGCCAGTCGCCATCGCATCGAGGAGCTGACCTTCGATCCGCCCAACCCTATTCCCCTGCCCGAAACCCTCGAAGCCATCGAACGCGCCGATCTAATCACGGTCGGCCCCGGCTCACTCTACACCTCGCTGATCACGAACCTGCTGGTCGACGGCATTCCTGAGGCGCTCGCCAATGCGCGCGGGGTGCGCGTCTACATCTCGAACCTGATGACGCAGGCAAATGAGAGCCTGGGCCTGAGCGCCGCCGATCACATCCAGCGCATCTACGACCACACGCGCTTGCCCATCTTCGACTTCGCCATCGTCAATACGGGGCAGTTTTCGCCGGAAACCGTGGCCCGCTACGCTGCCGAGGGCGCAGCGCCGATCGATCCCGACATCGAACATATTGAATCCCTTGGCCTGCGCTGCGTCACCGGCAACTTCGCCAGCGAAGAGAATGTCGTTCGCCACACCGCCAGCCGCCTGGCCGACGCAGTGCTGGAGTTGGCCGAGGCTCACCCCAAAGTGCGGCAAAACCGATAAGAATTCCGTTTCCAACGCCTCGCTGCATCGGATAGAGTTGTGGTGCGCCAGGCCCGCGCCTGAGCGCCCATGAGGAGGACAAAATGAGCAGAACACAGCTTCGCGTTACAGTGGTTCTTTGCCTTTTGGCTGCGTCCATCATTGCCCTCGCACAGGTGATGGCCAAGCCCGGCCTGTGGGAGATGAGCAGCACCTTGACCTGGCAGAAGACACCCATGCCTCCGGGAGTCACACTGCCGGCTGGGGTCGCGGATCCCTTTGCGCCCTCGACGCACACATCCGAGGTTTGCATGACCCAGGAGATGATCGACAAGTTCGGCGCTCCTTTTGCCACTTTGAAAGGGCATGAGGACTGCACCGTCACCAGCATTGTTCACAAGCCCGCCGGACTGACCGCCGAGATGACTTGCACCGGCGCCATCAACGGCCACGAAACCATCGAATCCTCCTGGCCCGACGGTGTCACGGCGCACGGCACGGCACACTTTACAGGCGCCATGCAGATAGGACCGAACCCAGTTCCCGTCGAGTACACCGTGCAGAGCACCTCGACCTACAAGAGCGCAGATTGCGGCAGCGTGAAGCCGCTGCCCATACCAGCGAGCAAATAAGAAACGCTTTAGACGCTGATTACATTCTTGGCCAGCTACGCAGCCACTGTTGCCTTGGCTTCTTATCTTTTGGCTTGCCAGTAACGCCTCAGAGTGGCCGCACCTAACCTTCCACCGTCCGCTTGAGCTGCCCACAGGCAGCGAAGATGTCGCGGCCGCGGGGCTGGCGGATCGTGGCGGCGATTCCCTCCCCTTTGAGCCGTTCATGAAACGCGGTGACGGCTTCGGACGCAGGCATCGCATAGTCGATTCCGGGGCCGGGATTCCATGCGATCAGGTTCACCTTGGCGGGCAGGCCAGTACCGCGCACCAGACGCGCCACCTCGCGCGCCTGCTCAGGCCGGTCGGTGACGCCGCCCAGCAGAACGTACTCGAAGGTGATGCGCTCACGCGGCCGCAGCGGCACGCGACGCACCGCTTCGATGACTTCGGCAATCGGCCACTTGCGATTGATTGGCATCACCTCGGCGCGGATCGCGTCGTTGGGCGCGTTCAGGCTGATGGCGAGCCTGGGCCTCACGTCAGGCGGTTCAGAAGCAAAACGAAGAATGCCGGGCACAATGCCGGAGGTGGAAACCGTCATGCGCCGCGGACTCAGTCCCACTTCGCGCACCAGTAATCGCACGGCAGCCATAAAGTTGTCGTAGTTGAGGAACGGCTCGCCCATCCCCATGAAGACCAGATTCACGCGGTCGCGGCCTACGCGGGCGCTCTGGCGCGCCAGAACCGCGACTACCTGCCCGGCGATCTCACCCGCCGTCAGATTGCGCTGCAGGCCCAGCTGCGCGGTCAGGCAGAACTGGCAGTTCACGGCACAACCGATCTGCGAGGAGACGCAGATCGTGGCGCGCGACCAGGCCCGCACCCCTTCCGGGGCGGATTCAGCTTCGTCGCCGGCATCGCCGCCGTCGCCCTCCGGCATCCAAACCGCCTCTGCCGTTTTCCCCTTTGTATCAGGTTCTTCAAAATCAATCAGATACCGCTCAGTACCGTCAGACGACTTGAAGGTGTGAGCAATGACTGGGCGGCCGACCCTCCAGCCTTGGGCAGCGAATTTTGCCCGCAAAGACAAAGGTAATGCATTCATTTCATAAATCTCGCTAACCCATTGACGATAAATTGCTTCAGCGATCTGCCTACCTCGAAATGCAGGCTCCCCCGCCTCCGCGAGCAGCTTGGAGAGGGTTTCCGCATCTAATCCAAAGAGAGGCTTTTTCAGGCCGTCCGCTGCGTCTTGCGCGCCGAAATTTATGAGTTGGTCCGATTGCTCAGGCATGGTGTCCAGCTTTCCATCTTAACTTTTGCCAACAGGCTTGGCATCAAGCGCGAAAACTTCCCCCCATCCACAGCGATGGTGCGGTGGTCCGCATTTGGCCTACAATCGAATCGACACGAATGAGCACTGAGAGAAATCGTCGCCGCACCGTATTGCCGAACGGTCTAATTGTCCTGACCGAGCGCATGGACTATCTGCGCTCCGTAGCCATGGGCGTCTGGATCAAATCCGGCTCACGCTGCGAAACCCCCGAGGTCAATGGCATCTCGCATTTTGTGGAGCACATGCTCTTCAAGGGCACGCGTTCGCGCTCGGCGCAGCGCATCGCCCGCGAGATGGACTCAATAGGCGGCAACCTGGACGCCTTCACCAGCAAGGAAACCATCTGCTTCAACGTGAAGTCGCTCGCGGACCATGTGCCCATTGCCCTCGACATCCTGACCGACATGGTGATGAATCCTACCTTTGCACTGCCTGACATCGAGCGCGAGCGCGGCGTGATTCTCGAAGAGATCAAGATCGACGAAGACAATCCCGACGTGCTGGTGCACGAACTATTCACACAGAGCTTCTGGAAGGGCCATCCGCTGGGCAAGCCCATCCTGGGCACCACGGAAACCGTGGCGCGGCTGGGCCAGCAACACCTCTTCGACTACCACAACAACCGTTTCCACGGCGGAAACATGGTGTTTTCCGCTGCCGGCAACCTGGATCACGACCACTTTACGGCGCTGGTCGCGGAGAAGTTTTCCGCGCTCAACGGCGGCAACACCCTGAACGAACTTGCGGCGCCCGAGCCAAGCGCCCGCATCATTCTGCGCAACAAGAAGGCGCTCGAACAGGTGCAGATCTGCCTGGGTGTGCCCGCGCCGTCGATCACCGACGAAAACCGCTACGCCACACTGATCCTGAATACCGTGCTGGGCGGCGGCATGAGCTCGCGGCTCTTCCAGACCATTCGCGAGGAGCGCGGTCTGGCCTACTCGGTCTACTCCGACCTGAGCCCCTATCGCGACACGGGCAACCTGTGCGTCTTTGCGGGAACTTCGACGGGCAAGGCCCTTCAGGTGGTGGACCTGATTCTGGCCGAGTTCCGCAATCTGAAGCAGACGCCCATCGCAGCCGAGGAGCTGACCCGAGCCAAGGACCAGGTGAAGGGCAACATTCTGCTCGGTCTCGAAAGCTCCAACGCGCGTATGGCCAATCTGGCGCGCCAGGAGATGTACTTCCACCAGTTCTTCTCGGCCGAAGAGATTATTGCGCGCGTCGACGAGGTCGATGCGGCGCAGGTGCAGACGATGGCGCAGCGGCTCTTCGACCCGGAGCGCATCGCAGTCACGCTCCTGGGCCGGCTGGATGGCGTGAAGCTGAATCGCACGAAGCTGGAGTGCTGATAGCTGAATTTCGAGCGCCCGATTTCCCTTTCGCGTCCATACGTTGTAGCATTTTCTCGGATGGGTTTGCGGCTGCGGGCCCTTTTCAGAGAGACTGGAACCGGAATGAATCCCAAGACTTTACCTGCTCTCCGTCGGCGCTCCCAGCGCTCGGCAGTTGTCAACGGCTTTACGCTGATGGAACTGCTGATCGTGATTGCCGTCATCCTGATTCTGATGCTGATGGCCATGAAGACCATCGGCTCGATGAAGATCCGCGCCAACGAAGTTTCTGCCATCAACTCGTTGCGCGTAATTACGCAGTCTGAGATTGAGTACGATTCCACCTATCCGGCCAACGGCTACGCCTGCGACCTGAAGGTTCTGGGCGGCGTGCCGGGATCGTCCATGCCGACCCCGACCTCGGCGCAGTTGCTCGATAACGATCTGGCGTCGTCCGGCTATAAGTCCGGCTATATGTTCAAGATTTCCGATTGCCAGAAAGTGACCGTCAACGGGACCGACCGCGTCACCGGCTACCGGCTGACAGCCGTGCCGGCAGCACCGGGCAAGACGGGCAATCGGGGATTCTGCACTGACCAGTTCGGCGGCAATCCCAAGTACGATCCCACTGGCGGCACCAACTGTACACAGTCGCTGCAATGAACCTGGCAAACGTGTTGATGTGCGCTGGCCGGCGGCGCTTCGCGTCTGTGTGCGCAGTCTTCGTTCTGGGCTGGTCCGGCGCGGCTCTCTGCTTTGGGCAGACTTCGCCCACGCCATCGGCCGCGGCACTTGCACAGCGCGTCGACCGCCATTACGATCAGCTGCACTCGCTCAAGGCCGGTTTCCGCGAGGATTACGCCGGCATGGGCATGGTCCGCTCGGAGACCGGAACGCTCTTTCTGCGCAAGCCGGAGCGCATGTTGTGGCAGTACGCCAATCCGGCCGGCAAAATTTTTCTGCTCGACGGCAAATACGCGTGGCTCTACTCGCGCGGCGATGCCCAGGTGCAGCGCATCCCAGCCAAAGAGTTGGACGACCTGCGCTCACCGCTGCGCTTTCTGCTCGGCCACACGAAGCTTGAAAAGGAATTGACCGGGCTGAAGCTCAACAGTGCAGAAAATGGCCTTTACACGCTGACAGGTTTGCCCAAAGGGCAGGAGAATCGCGTAAAGAGTCTGTCGCTCACGGTCACAGCGGCAGGCGTCATCTTGACCATTGAGGTTGTGGAGGTGGATGGCGCGACAACGCGCTTTACCTTCACCAACGAGCAGGCCGATACACCGATCTCACCCGCAGTGTTCCACTTCACACCGCCGCCCGGCGTGCCGGTAGTGGATGCCGCTCCGCCTGTGTAAAGAATCCCCCGCAAAGGACAGGAATCAGTTCATCGGCGTCAGCGCCTGAACAATCATTTCCAAGTAAAACGCCGCCTGGCCGATACACAGCCAGGCGGCGTCACACTTTGCGAATTCTCGCTGGACGAGAACCGAGCCAGGATACTTTTCGCCCGAACTCTGCGTTACTTTCCCGGCTTGGCCGGCGCGCTCACTGGAGCCGACTGCGAACCTTCGGTCACCGAGTGCGTGCCAGTGGAACGTACAAACAAGACCACGAGAGCAATCGACGTGCACATAAAGATCACAGCCGACCACGTAGTCAGGCGCGTAAGCACGTTGGCCGCGGCGCGAGGACCAAAAGCGGTCTGCGAACCCTGACCGCCAAAGGCTCCGGCAAGATCGGCCGAGCGGCCCTGCTGAAGCAGGATGATACCAATCAGGAAAAAGCACACGATTACGTGCAGTGCAATCACAATATAGAACAGAATCTGCATTCTTAGCTGCTTTCCAAGCGGGACCGGCGATGAGGGATTCGGTGACGCCCGGCCGGACGCGAAAATCTTTGGTGCGGAAGGCGGGATTTGAACCCGCATGCCTCTCGGCGCCACCCCCTCAAGATGGTGTGTCTGCCAATTTCACCACTTCCGCACTGCTGTTTAGTATAGCAAACGCAGAACTCGAAAACAGCGTTCGGCAGCAGGCTAGTTCTGACAGACTTTCCGCCTGGCAATCGTCTGCAATGTTACATTGCGGCGGCCTCAGAGCGCGCCGGCAATGGCATCGCGACGGCGGCAGTCTCCTGATCCTTATACTGCAACTGGTAGAGCTTCCAGTAGAGGCCGCGGTTTGCAAGCAGTTCCTGGTGCGAGCCCATCTCGCGCAACTGGCCTTTGTGCATCACGAGAATCGTGTCGGCGCGCTGCACCGTCGAGAGCCGATGGGCAATCAGCACGCTGGTGCGCCCTTCCACCATTCGCTCGAGCGCCGAGCGAATGCGCAGCTCGGTGTCGGTATCGACGCTCGATGTGGCTTCGTCGAGAATCAGGACGCGCGGATTGTAGGCTAGGGCGCGGGCGAAGTTGACGAGCTGCTTCTGCCCGGTTGAAAGCGAGTTGCCGCGTTCCCGCACCGGCTCATCGAAGCCGTTGGGCAGCGAATCGACAAAGTCGAGCACGTTCACGTCGCGTGCCGCGCGGCGCATGGTTTCGTCGTCGATCTGCTCGTTGCCAAGCCGGATGTTTTCGCCGATGGTGCCGGAAAAGAGGAACGGATCCTGAAGCACAACGGCAAAGTGGCGGCGCAGTTCCTTCAGGTCGTGATCGCGCAGGTCCACGCCGTCGATGAGGATGCGCCCCGCGGTGACATCGTAGAAGCGCATCATCAGGCTGGTGAGCGTGGTCTTGCCGGCGCCGGTGTGGCCGACGATGGCCACAGTCTGCCCCGGCTCGATCGTGAAGGAGACGTCTTTCAGAATCCACTCGACGCTATCGAGTCCGGCCAGATCCGCGCCGCCGGCAGCCGATTGATCAGCCTTCGCCACTGCGGCCTTCTGCGCATCGGTGAGCTTCTGATAGGTAAACCAGACGTGCTGAAATTCGATACGATTGGAGCCGTCACCCACCCTGGGGCGCGCTGGGCTCACGATCTCCGGCTGCGCATCCACGAGCTTGAAGATGCGTTCGCAGGCGGCCATGGCGGCCTGGAGAATGTTGTATTTGTCGCTCAGGTCCTGGATGGGCCGCCAGAATCGGAGCGAGAACTGCGTGAACATGATGAGCACGCCGATCGTCACCGTCGGTGGCAATTGCAGCACGCCAAATCCGCCACGCCACACCACCAGCGCAATTGCCACCGCCGACAGCAGATCGACGGCCGGGTAGTAAAGCGCGTAGGCGAAGATCGTGTCCTTGAACGCGACCATGTGCTGACGGTTGACGGCCTCGAAGTCCCTGTAGGCGCGCTCCTCGCGATTGAATAGCTGCACCACGCTCATGCCCGAAATGTGCTCCTGGGTGAAACTGTTGATGCGGGCAATGGCGATGCGCACGCGGCGATAGCTCTCGCGCACATGGTCGCGAAAGATGCGCGTGACGATCAGAATCAACGGCAGCACGGCAAAGGCCAGCAGCGCCAGCCACCAGCAGATGGCGATCATGACCACGGCCATGATGGTGAGCATGAAAAAGTCGTTGACGATCGCCAGCACGCCATCGGTGAACATGTCGTTGACGGCGTCCACATCGGAGGTCAGTCGCGTGACCAGCCGGCCCACCGGATTCACGTCGAAGAAGCCCACGTGCAGGCGCTGCATGTGCCGGAAGATCTCGCGGCGCAGATCGAACATGATCTTCTGGCCAATCCACTGCATCAGGTAGACCTGAACGAACTGGAAGAGATAGGCCGAAACCAGGATCGCGAGGTAGATGGCGGCAAGTCGGCTCACCCCTGCAACGGCTGCCAATGGAAGCACGTGAGCGAGCGGGCTTGCGTTTGCCACCCAGTGCGCCACCACGTTCGATGGGTCCTGCGCGGCCTTGTCCGGCGCCAGATAGCGGTCGACGGCGACCATGACAAGGATCGGCCCGGATACGTCGCAGAGCGATTTAAGCGTGACGGCCGTGGAGGCAACCACCGCCTGCTGCCAGTAGTGGCGCAGGTACCGGCCCAGTCGCCGCATCAGGTGAAAGTCGTACACCTTCCCGACCGGATCCTCGTCGTGCTTGCCGCGACGCTCGGAGGAGCCTGACTTGGAGACGGCTTTGTCGGAACCGCCTTGAGAATCGTCTCTGGGTATCTTCTTTTGTTCCGCCATCGGCCGCGTGAGAAGTGCTTCCTCTTTCATTGTACGAGGAGCGAAGAAGTTCGCGGAAGGCTACATCGCTTCAATTGCTGAAGGCGGCCTATTCGCCAACTCCCGGCTTCGGCGCAGGTTTTGTCTCAGGCTTCTGCCTGGGCCTGGGACGCGAGACGCCCATGCTGAGCAAAATAAATCCAAAGCCTTTCTTCAGCAGATCGATAAAGCTCATGGTCGCACTTCCCTTCCGCGCCACAGTGATACACCCACCGCAGCGATGCGCTCCAGCAAACACCGATCAGTGTTTTGCCTTGGGTGCCGCGGTCACAGGCGCTGTCGCAGGTTGCTCGCCGCGCACAATCGCCAGCGCTGCCGGCGGCAGTGGCTTGTTGGCGTTAGCCAGCAGCAGAGTCACCTGCCAGATCTGCGTGTCTGCAAGAACGTCCTTGAAGGCCGGCATGCCAGTCAGCCGAATGCCGTTGGTCACCTTCCAGTACGTCACGCCCGGCGGATCGTCGCTCACGCCCACCACGTCTTTGTTCTTATGTTTTTCCCACAACGCTGGAGCCTCGGGGAACATATGCGCGGCAAAGCTTGAAGGCTTGCCGTGGAATCCGTGACAGGCCGCGCACTCGTCGCGATAGACCTCGGCGCCGGCCGTGAGGTTGGCTTCATCCGCCTGGATCGGCGGATTTCCCGGCATCTCGCGAGCGATGCGGGCTCGAAGCGCCACGTGCGTAATCTGCCGCTCCATCGGAAGGGGCGGATCTGCCACTGCGACCGGCAAATTTCCCCATTTAAACCACGCCAAGACGCACAAAGGCGCCAGAATCAGCCCTAAAATGATGCCCAAAACCATCCGACCCATGGTTTCCTGTTTCCTCCGTCCCTCAATTCTACCGTCAGATCCCCGGGGAAAGACTCTGCTGGCCCAGACTTTTCACGCCGGCGTTGCAGATCATTCCAGTGCATCGGGCAACAATAGCAGCAGTGCAAAGGAAAACGGCGCTAGACTATGAGGGCGCATCGTTCCGCGATCGCCTACAACTCTGAATCCCGCTCGTCAATCCAAACGCAGGAAAGGAGTCCCCTATGGCAGATCACTCCAAAATGAAGCTGGGCCGCAAGGCTATCAAGACCGACAGCCGCACGCTGAAGCTGGGCGACTATCTGACGCCCGGTTTGCCTCCACCTCCGCCCTCGGCCGACTGGACCCGCGGCATCACAGCCTGGGGCATGATGCTGAACGACACCCTGGGCGACTGTACCATCGCCGCCTGCGGCCACGCCGTACAGGTGTGGACCGCAAACACCGGCAGCGAAGTCACCCTTCCCAATGCAACCATCGAAACCTACTACGAGAAGTGGGATGGCTACATTCCCGGTGACCCAGCCACCGACAACGGCGGCATCGAGCTCGACGTGCTCAACGACTGGAAGAAGCAGGGCTTCGCCGGCCACAAGCTCGTCGCCTTTGCCGACCCCCGATTCGCCAACCTTACTGAGGTGCGCCAGTCGATTGCCCTCTTTGGCGGCGTCTATATCGGACTGGCGATGCCCATCACCGCGCAGACCCAGGACGTTTGGGACGTGGTTGCGAACGGCGGCTACAACGCCCAGCCGGGCAGTTGGGGCGGTCACGCCGTCTTCGTGCCCAGGTACGATCAGAACGGCTTTACCTGCATCACCTGGGGACAAACGAAGATCATGACCGTGGCCTTTTGGAACCAGTATTGCGACGAGGCGCACACCCTGCTCAGTGAGGACTGGCTCTCAGCCAATGGCTCGCCGAGCGGCTTCGATCAGGCCCAGTTGCTGGCCGATCTAAAGGCTATTGTGTAACGGCCACAGGTGCCGCTTTGCCTCCCGGTGCGTCCAATTAGAGCGAGTCACTCGACAAAAGTGAGGGTCAGCACCTGATTCTTCAACATCAGCGTGAGAATCCGGAGCATCCTCGCACAAGGCTCCCCCCAAGATGGTTTAATACCAATGGGGGGAGCGCGCCGGACGTTTCCACCCTAAGAAGCAAGAACCGCTTCCTGGGGCCGGACGTTTGGGTGTGTTCTCGCACTCCCGTGGAGGAATCCCGATACCGATGCAATCTTTTCGCCGTCTCGCCTTTTTGCTGGCGCTCACCTGCGTGGCCATGCCGGCCGCATTCGCACAAAGCTCTCCCGGTTCCGCTCAGGCTCCTGACCAATCCTCGTCTTCGAGCCAGGCCCAGCAGTCTGGCGGGCTTACCCAGGGGCAATTGACCGTACAGGAACGTATCCGCCAGCGCCGCGAACAGCGCCGCGCCGCGGCTATCCATGACGCCTACGATCGCCGCTGGGAAACCTTCATCGACATGGGCTATCTGAGGGCCAAGCCGGGTCCGTCGCCGACGCAGCGGCTTACCTACTACGGATGGGAGACCGGCCTGACGCGCTACATCAACGAGCGCCTCGGCTTCACACTCGACGGCCGCGGGTACCTTGGAATCGCATACGTCGGCCTGAACCAGTACAGCCAGGGAGCATTTACTCGGCCTCAGGTCAGCATGTACAACGTGCTCTTCGGGCCCACCTACCGCTTCTATATGCAGCCCAAGTACTCCATCTCCGGTCGCGCCCTGGGCGGCTGGGCTTACGGCAACTTCTCCGGCGACACCAACGGCATCTCGCCGAAGCTGATTGGCCTCTACCCTGACGGCAGTACCTTTGGCGTTAACCTCGCTGTCGTTGGCGAGTACAACGTGACCCCCGGCCTCGCCATCCGCCTGGCGGGCGAAGACTTGACAACCCACTTTGGCTCGGAGATGCAGAACGACCGCGGATTCACATCCGGCATCGTCTACCGCTTCGGCAAACAGTAAGAGCAGGGGCCAGGGCCGGGAGCCGCAAGCGCCGTCCTTCGGGGCGGCGCAACTTTCCTTTTCAACCCTGACTTGCAAAATTGCTGACGGGCATCCTCAAGACGCCCTATAATGGCTCCCGCCATGAAAAACCATATCTCTCGTCGCAATTTCCTGCAAACGGGAGCGGTCGCAGCTGCATCGGCTGCCACCGCTGCCCTCGTCAGCACCACCCCGTCGCAGGCTCAGGCTGTCCCGGCTTCGGGCAAACCCTCGCCGATCAAGCTTGGCCTCTGTAGTTACACCTTCCGCGACTTTACGCGCGCCCAGCTCATCGGCTACATGAAGCAACTCCACGTCTACGACCTGAACTGCAAGGACGTGAAGGACCATCTGCCGATGGATCCCAAACTCGAAGCGCAGGCCGTAGCCGACTATGCCGCCGCCGGCATCCGGCTTCACGCCGCGGGAGCCATCTACTTCCGCACAGACAGCGAAGCCGATATCCGATCGAAGTTCGAATACGTCAAGCGCGCGGGCATCGGCGTGATCGTTGCCGGCGACCCCACGCCCGATTCGCTCAAGTGGATTGAGCGGTTCGTCAAGGAATACGACATCCGCATCGCCATCCACAACCACGGCCCCGAGGACAAGTTCTTTCCGTCGCCGTTCGACGTACTCAAGGCCATCAAGGGGCTCGACCCTCGCATCGGCGTCTGCATCGACATAGGCCACGCAGCGCGCGCCAACGCGAATATCGTTGAGGCCATCAACGCTACCGGCTCGCGCCTCTACGACATGCACGTGAAGGATCTGACCGATATGACGAGCAAAGAGAGCCAGGTGCCCGTCGGCGAGGGCGTGCTGCCCTTCCGCGAGATCTTCCAGGCCTTGATCGACATCAAGTATCAGGGATTCGTGGATCTCGAGTACGAGATACACGGTGACGATCCGATGCCCGGAGTGATCGAGAGCTTCGCGTTCATGCGCGGCGTGCTCGACGGCATGGGCTATCTGACCAGGGTGTAGTCCTTTAATCCGCCAAATCGATTCAGGCCTCACGTGGCGAACGTCGTATTTGCGAAAGGGCGCGACCTCAGTCGTGCCCTTTCGCATACTCCATTGCGACCGAACGGCGGCAATCCCGCAACCCGAATCGCCACTCTGCGGCTTCAACCTACTGGGTGATGGTGAGCTGAATCGGCACCTTTGTCTGACCTGAACTGCTCGTGATCACAAGATTGACCGTCCCGGAGTAGACGGTTGTGGAACCACCACCGGAAGCGGGAGATCCGCCTCCGCCGCAGCCCGCGAGTGTCGTCAGGCCCAATCCGCAAAGGGCAAAAACCATCAGCAGGAACCACCCGCGCGCCCGCTTGCGTCGCGCCATAAACGGTAGAAGGCCGAGCGGCAACAGCAACGCCAGTTCAAACGGAGCGCGATGCCGCACTAGACCTGCCGAGGCCATTGTGGTGGCAATCGTCAGCGTCGCCGTCAGCGTGGCAGCGTTGCCGGTGGCCGTCAGGGTCGCGGGATTGAAGCTGCACGACGCATCGCCCGGCAGTCCGCTGCACGCAAACGACAGCGTCCCCGTGTAGGCGCCTTGCGGCGTGACGGTCAGCGACTCCACGCCCGACTGCCCCTGCTTGATGGTGAGTGACGGGGCCGAGACAGAGGCGCTGAAGCTGGGCTGCGTGATGATGTACGCGGCGCTGGCCACGGCGCTGGCTGCGTAGTTGATGGCTGTTGCAATGGCCTCAATCGTCTCGGACGATGAAACCTGAATCGGCGCGGTGTAAGGCGTCGAAGCAGTCGTTGGTGTGGTTCCGTTGGTGGTGTAGTAGATTGTTGCGCCTTGCGTGGCATCGCTGATCGATACCATCTGCGCCGAGCCGTACGTGCCGGCCGCGGGCGAGAAGGCCGGCGTGGCCGCGGCGGGTGCGTTGGCGGTGAAGGTTGCCGCCACGGTTCTGGACGAGCTCACGGTCACAGTGCACTGATCCGACGACACCGTGTCGCATCCGCTCCAGCCGGCAAATGCGGCGCCCGCATCGGATGTAGCCTCAAGAGTCACAATGTCGGTGGCGGCAAAATTTGCTGAGCACGTGGAGCCACAGACGATCTGCGTATCGAGGCTCACGTCCGTGCTTCCAGTAGACCCGATCTGTGTGCTGGCAACGGCACCCGTGCCTGTGCCGCTCTTCGTCACCGTGAGCGTGTTGGGCGTGGCCACCACCATCGCCGCGTCAATCCAGTCTTCGTCGATGTTGTAGGTCAGTGTGCCGTAGGTGCTGTCGAACCCACTCGATGTCTGCCTCATGCGGTGATGGTTCGTCCATACATCCGAGGGGAGAGTAAAGCTGGACGTCTCAGCCGGATAGACCGTCTGACAGCTTGTTCCGCAGGCCACACCTGAATTTAAAAAATAGGCAAACCAAATATCGTCGGTCGCCGGGCTGATCAGGCTCGGCAGCCAGTTGTTGAACTCCGGATAGCTGCTGTACACCGCGGAAAAGTAGCCCTTCGCGTGCAACTCCGTTGTCCAGCCCTCCAGAAAGGACTGCGTTGCGGCCACATCTGTCGGATTGTTATAGGAGTACGCCTCCATGTCGTAGACGATGGGCGAGCCCTGGTTCATGCCGCGCGCGGCCATGGCGGCAACAGATGAGTCCGCTTCGGTCACTCCCTCGGAGTTCGCCGTTGCCGGATCGGTGCTGATGAGGTGAGCGTAGTTGCCGCCCGGCGCCTGCGGACCCACCCAGATGGGAATGATCTCCCAGCCCATACCCAGCACTGTCGCTGTCCAACCTGCGGTGAAGTTTGCAAGCGACGACGGGCAAGCGAAGGAGTCGCCGCCAATGTACGCGCCGACCACGCGGTAAGGGCTGGCTGTGTACCAGGTCTGCATCTGCGCGGTGGTCATCAGGACACAGGTGTCGAAGCCCATCGTGCCGGCCACGGTGAGCGAGGACTCCGGTCGCGCCCGCGGGCGTGCATTCTCCTGCGGCAGGCTGACGCCTGAACGGCCCTTCGGCGGGACAATCGTCTTTGTGGTTTCCAGCGCGATGCCGGGCGGCACACCGAGCGTGAAAAATGTCTGGCCGCCATCCTGCGTGCCCAGCAGCGCCTCAGAGTGCGTGCAGACGCCGGCCTCGCAGCTTCCGCCGGCGAACAGAACCCATCCGGCGCTCTCTGTGGCAAAGGTTGCGCGCTGAGGCAGCATGGGGCTTGCGGGGGCGATCGACAGCGGCAGACGCACGCGGCTGCCGTCGATCTGCGCGCGAATCCGGCTCGCTACCGTGCCGTCAGCCGCCAGTACCGCCATCGCGTCGGCGGTGTTTTGCACAATGGCTGTGGCGGGCCGCCAGCTCACGCCCGCGTCGCGCGTCTCATAGCGGACCACTGTTGCACCCTTGTCGCCGATGTAGGTGCGCAGCAGCAGGCCCTCGGAGAAATTCTGGAACTTCGGCAACCCGATCCGGCTTGCCGCGCCCCGCAGATTGCCCGCGGGCGCCGGCAGCTCGACGCGCCGCCAGCTCTGGCCGCCGTCGCTGGTGCGATACAGTTCGTCGCCTTCGGGACCGGGGCCCATCCAGCCGTGAAGTGCATCGGTAAACACCAGATCGCCACCCACCGGCGGCTGCGGAAGTTCGCTCCAGTGCGCGCCGCCGTCTGCGGTGTGAAACAGCAGCCCCGGCCGAAAGGCAGAGCTCGACTGCAACCGGAAGATGACCCAGCCCTGTTGCGCATTCGTAAAGGAGGCGTAAGCCCTGCCGCCAAACGGGTGCGCATCGTCGAACGGCGAAGCGATCGTGCCATCGCTCCAGTGCGCGCCCTTGTCGGCGGTGCGCGCCACGACAACCGTCTTCTGGTCAGCCGACACCGAAAACACCCAGCCGTTGCCCGCCTCGTCAAAGGAGACGCCCGCGATCACCAAACCATCCGCAGCCGGCGGCGTAATCTCCGTCCATTGCACGCCCAGCGTGTCGGTCCAGAAGAGCCGCGCATCGGCCAGCAGCCAGCCCGACTGGTTGGCGAACAGATGCATGTCCTGGATGGTCTGGGCCTGCGCCTGCTGGCCGGTCCCCCATCCAGGAACAAGCAGAAACAGAAAGAGAATACAACCAAGACGCTTCGTGTAAGACACGATCAAGCTCCCTGCTTCACGAAAGAATCGGAATCCCCGCGATGCGCTTCTGCCACTCGGCCGGCCCGGTCTGGTGGACGCTGGTGCCGCTCGTGTCGACAGCCACAGTGACCGGCATATCCCGGACATCGAACTCGTAGATGGCCTCCATGCCGAGATCGCCGAATGCGATCAAGCGCGAGCCGTGGATGGCCTTTGAGACCAGATAGGCAGCGCCGCCGACGGCCATCAGATACACCGCCTTGTACTCGCGGATGGCATCGATGGCTTCTGGACCACGCTCGGACTTGCCCACCATGCCGAGCAATCCGGTTTCCTTGAGCATCTGACGCGTGAACTTGTCCATGCGCGTGGCTGTTGTCGGTCCCGCTGGGCCAACCACTTCGTCGCGCACCGGGTCGACCGGGCCGACGTAGTAGATGAAGCGGTTGTGGAAGTCGACGGGGAGCTTCTCGCCGCGATTGAGCATGTCGGTCAGCCGCTTGTGCGCGGCATCGCGGCCGGTCAGCAGCTTGCCACTGAGCAGCAGAACTTCACCTGGCTTCCAGGTTGCGGCTTCCTCGCGGGTAACGGTGTCGAGATTGACGCGGCGCGCGCCGCTCGGGTCGTAGCTGAGCCTGGGCCAGAGGTCGAGCGAAGGCGGATCGAGATAGGCGGGGCCAGATCCATCAAGCACAAAGTGCGCGTGACGCATGGCGGCGCAGTTGGGGATCATGGCCACGGGAAGGTTGGCGGCATGGCATGGATAATCGCGCACCTTCACGTCGAGGACGGTCGTGAGGCCGCCGAGTCCCTGGGCGCCGATGCCAAGACGGTTCACCTTCTCGTAGAGTTCCAGGCGCAGCTCCTCGGCGCGGGTCTTCGCGCCGCGCGCCTGGAGATCCTGTATGTCGATCGGGTCCATGAGCGACTCCTTGGCCAGGAGCATGGCCTTCTCGGCCGTGCCGCCGATGCCAATGCCGAGCATCCCCGGCGGGCACCAGCCGGCGCCCATGGTGGGCACGGTCTTGAGCACCCAGTCGACAATTGAGTCCGAGGGATTGAGCATGACGAACTTCGACTTGGCCTCCGAGCCGCCGCCCTTGGCAGCGACAGTGACTTCGACGGTGCTGCCCTGCACGAGATCGACAGTGACGACAGCCGGGGTGTTGTCGCGTGTGTTCTTGCGCGCGCCGGCCGGGTCGGCCAGCACCGAGGCCCGCAGCTTGTTGTCGGGATCGAGATAGGCGCGGCGCACCCCTTCGTCGACCATCTGTTGCAAGTCTTTCGGCTCTTCGCCGGACGCTGCTTCAAAGCGCGCTTCCATGCCGAGCTTCACGAAGGCGTTGACGATGCCGGTGTCCTGGCAGAGGGGGCGATGCCCCTCCGCGCACATGCGGCTGTTGATGAGAATCTGCGCCATGGCGTCGCGCGCCGCTGGCGACTGCTCCCGCTCATAGGCTTTGGCGAGCGAGGTAATGAAATCCACCGGATGGTAGTAGCTGATGTATTGCAATGCGCCTGCAACACTCGCGATGAAATCTTCCTGCCGGATCACAGTCATGATTCGAACGCTCCTTCCGTTCAGCACTACAAGGGTAATGGACGGAGGGAACCCTTGTCCCGCTGCGGGAACTCCACCGTTCGCTCCCTGTCCATCGCGGTGGATCGCAACGCCACTGGGCAATCGAGCCGGCAAGCCGCGGCATCGCCCGATGCGGACGCCCAGCTCAGACGTGCGATTCGCGCCTTGCCTCGGAAGGCACGCACAACTGCTGGCGCAGGCTACCGGCGAGATCGGCGACCGTACGCAGCCGGTCGGCCACGGCGGCTGGCACGCCGCCGCCGCTCAGCGCCAGTTGCGAGTGCAGCAAGAGCCCTGCAACCGTGGATTTCAGTTCCGTCTCGATGGCCGCGGCGGCGGCGCGGCGGGCCAGCATCTGCTCGCGCTCGCGACGATGCAGCGCCGAGCGGATCTCGCGCACCAGACGTGCCGCCCCCGAGATGGCAAAGTTGATCTGCAGCGGAATCGCCAACCCAGCCAGCTCGCAGATCTTCTCCGCCGCCGCCGGATCGCACTCGGCCAGGGTCTCGTCGATGACCACCGCCAGATACTCGCGGCGGCGCAGTGCGGCCAGCGCCGCCCGGCGCCCTTCGGCCACCTCGACCTCCATGTTCAGTCGCGCTCCCACTACATCGGCGCAGTTGCGGGCGCCTTCGATTCCCGTCACCATCAGAATGCTCATGTCGTACCTCAGTTCTCAGTAGTCAGTGGTCAGATTTCAAGTTTCAGGGCTCAGTCATGCGGTAACCATGAGTCGAAGGTCGCCTCTTCGGCTTGCAAGAGCAGACGGTTGGCCAACCACAATGACTATCGCCGCGTCAAAAGAGGGTTTTCCGATCTCTGCACCCTATTCTTTACTCGTCCTGCAGCGGATCGGCGATGCCGTACTCTTTCAGCTTGCGGTAGAGCGTGGTCTTGCCGATGCCGAGAAGTCTGGCGGCTTGCAGTTTGTCGCCGCTGAGGGTGCGGATGGCGCCGAGGATCGCTTCGCGCTCCAGTTCGGCCAGCGTCTTGACCTCGGGCGTCCCTGCCGCCTCTGCGCCACTGCCAGCGGCCAGAGCCGCGCGCTGCGCCTCCAGGCCCCTCTGCTGCAGTTGCGTGGGCAGGTCGCCCAAGTGCAGCACCGGACCGGAGGAAAGAGCGCAGGCCCGCTCAAGGGCATTCTCAAGCTCGCGCACGTTGCCCGGCCAGTCGTGGCGCATCATGGTGCGCAGAGCCTCGTCGGAGAGCGCCAGCTTGCGGCTGTGCTCGCGGCTGATGCGATCGAGAAAGTGCGCGGCCAGCAACGGTATGTCCTCGCGGCGGTCGCGTAGCGCCGGCAGCCGCAGGTTGACCACATTCAGCCGGTAGAAGAGATCCTTGCGGAAGCTGCCTTTCTCGACCATGGCGGCCAGATCACGGTTGGTCGCGGCCACAATGCGCGCCTTGATGGGCACGCGATGCGTGGCTCCCACGGGCCGCACCTCTTTTTCCTGCAGGGCGCGCAGAAGCTTCGCCTGCAGATCGAGCGAAAGTTCCCCAATTTCGTCCAGAAAAACCGTGCCGTCCTCGGCCGAGACCAATAACCCGTCCTTGGACCGGTTGGCCCCGGTAAAAGCGCCGCGCACGTAGCCGAACAGTTCGCTCTCGATCAGCGTAGGCACCAGCGAACCACAATCGACGGGCAGGAAAGGCTTCTCGGCGTTCGGGCCATAGGCGTGGATGGTCCGCGCCACCAGTTCCTTGCCGGTTCCGCTCTCGCCGAGGATCAGGACCGGATGCGTACTCTGGGCAACTTTCGAAAGAATGCGGTAGATCTTCTCCATCTCGGGCGAACGGCCGATCATGGCGCCCAGGCCCTCGGAGAGCCGCAGCCGTTCCCGCAACTGGCGCGCCGTGGTGTCGGTGGCGTGGCTGGCGGCGGCGCGGTCGAGAACGGTCGAGAGCTCGTCCATGGCGAAGGGCTTCGTCAGGTAGTCCGAGGCGCCGCAGCGCATGGCCTCGACCGCCGTGTTCACGGAGCTCGTGGCGGTCATGGCGATCACCGAGGTGTCGGGATAGAGCAGCTTGACCTCGGCGACCAGTTCCAGGCCCTCGTTGGACCCGGCAGGCAGATTGACCAGCAGGATGTCGGCCGTGTGGCCGCGCAGCAGGCTCCGCGCCTGGCCGAGGTCGCCTGTGCTCTCGACCGCGTAGCCCAGACTGGCCGCAATCTCGGCGCAGGCCGAGCGAACCGCGGCGTCCGCGTCAACCACCAGCAGGTGCAGTCGCACCGCCGGCTCGGCAAGTTGTGGAATGAATTCCATGCTTCGTGTGTTGAAGACTGTCTCCAGCATTGTAGTCGCCTCTCGTGCGTTGGTGAATCGTTCCATGGCGGAAATCAGGGGTAGGCAGGGATCGGGGCGGTTGTCCGCTATCCGTTTTGTCAGTGCGCAGTTCCAGATTCAGCATTCCTGGAACGAACGAGCGCATCTGCTCCCTCGTCCCTAGGTCTGTGACCGCATAATTTTGTGCTATCCCACCCAGAGTTGGTACAACTTCAGGCGGTCAGAGACCTAGTCCCTATTCCCTGCTTTCCCCACCGGCAGCTCGATCGTGAAACAGGCTCCGCCCTGGGCGCGGCTCGAGGCCGCGATCCGCCCGCCCGCGCCCTCCACGATGGAGCGCGCGATAGCCAGGCCCAGTCCGTGATGACTTTGCGCCCAGCCGCTGGCCGGGCCTGTCTGCGGCCTCGTGGTGTATCCGGCGGCAAAGATCCTTTCCAGAGCCTCTTCGGGAATCCCCGGCCCGCTGTCTTCAACGGCAAGCACAAGACATGGCGCTGCGTCCCCGGCGGTCTCAGGCCCGCGAAGACCAATGCGGATCCGTCCACCTTGAGGCATGGCCTCGGCCGCATTCTTCACCAGGTTCACCAGCAGCCGTGTCAGGTCACCGCCGGTAAGGCGCACGGGCTGTGCGCCGCCCCTGGTCTCAATGTTCAGCGCGATTGACGGGCCAGCCAGCGCCGCCAGCAGATTGCGATTGGCCAGGAGTTCGGCGGCAAGGTTTGTGATGGGCAGGGCCGGAAACAGGTCCCCACACCGGCGCCGTTCGCGCGCGGCCGCGTTTGCCATCGCTCTCCGTCCGAAGCCGGGCCAGATTCCGTCCGCCGGGTTGCCAACGTCTCCTGCCACAGACTCCGCGGCCCTGTCTGACGAAGAGATGCGCACTGGCATTGCGTGCAACGGCATCGCTGTCTCCTCCTGTGCGCCCGCGTCGAGCGCCACCAGCTTCTCGACCAGACGCCTGCTGGCCGCGGCCACCAGTCCGAGATCGTCCGCATAGTGGCTGAAGCCGGCAGCAAGCACCCCCGGATCCGCAAGCAGATCGCAGTAGACCCCAAGCGCCGCAGCCATGTTGCGCGCATCGTGCGCCACCGCGGAGAGGCTTTCGCTTCTGCAGCCCAGAGCTGCCAGAGTTTCGACAACCCTTTCCACGCGTCTGCGTTCGACGCCTGTCCATGGGCGCTTTGCCGTGGCCGTGATTGCGGTTGCCTGTTCGGTTTGCTGCATCGGTTGGTCCTTTCGGATGCGAGGGAACAGTGGACTGTGGACAGTGGTTCGTTCACATCTCCGCGTTCTGCATTCCGGAAGCGGGGCTGTACCCTAGTCCCTAGTCCCTGAGCCCTGCTTCCCTATTCCGTCTCGCGATGGCGGTGTTTGCACTGTTTCTATACACGCCGCGTGCCAAACTTGAACGCCAATGCTAAGTTCCTGATAAGGGAAGGGATGTTGAGTTGCATCAGGCAAGCGATGGGAAACAACCGGCGGAAGATGGTTCCAAAATGGGAAGCGACGGGAGTCAGGACATCTAAGCAACTTTATTAATTTCAGTGACATAGATTGATATTCCCGGTTCGGCACGTGGTCTGGCGTGATTCCCATCGTGGAACCGCTGCGTCTGCCTCTCCCGTGTCAGCCCGCCTGGCCGTACAATCGCTCTATGCACGCCCAACCTTTCTCGCTGCGCCCCGGCGGAAGAACCTCCGCCCAGCTCCGCCCGCTTACGCTCACGCTAGGCTTTGTCCAGACCGCCGAAGGCTCGGTTCTGGTCTCGCTCGGCAACACCCGAGTGCTGACCTGCGCCACCATCGAACAAGGCGTTCCCGGCTGGCTGCGCAACTCCGGCCGCGGCTGGGTCACGGCCGAGTACGCCATGCTGCCCCGCTCCACGGTCACGCGCACGCCGCGGGAGTCCGAGCGCGGCAGAATCGGTGGGCGCACGCATGAGATTCAGCGATTGATCGGCCGGAGCCTGCGCTCGGTCGTGGACATGCACGCACTGGGTGAGCGCACGGTGATTCTTGACTGCGACGTGATCCAGGCCGACGGCGGCACACGCACAGCGGCGATCACCGGCGCGGCCGTTGCTCTCTCGATCGCGCTCAATGCCTTAGTGAAAGCGGGAACCCTCAAGGCCTCGCCGATGAAACAACTGGTGGCGGCCACTTCGGTGGGGATCGTCGACGGCCAGCCGTTGCTCGATCTCTGCTACGAGGAGGACTCTCAGGCCGAGGTGGACATGAACGTAGTGATGACCGCCGATGGGGGCCTCGTCGAGACGCAGGCCACGGCCGAGCGCGGATCCTACTCCCGTGCGCAACTGAATGGGCTGATCGATCTGGCCGAGGCTGGGCTCAAGGAGATCTTCGCGGTACAGAAGGCCGTGATGAAAGACAGGGACTAGGGACTAGGGACCAGGAAGCAGGCCGCGCATCGATCCGGCACGGCCACTCCGGGACGCGCCTTGCGCAACTCCCGTTTCCAAGAAAGAGGATATCTAGTCCCTAGTCCCTAGTCCCTAGTCCCTGGTCCCTGCTCTTCCGCTACTTCAGCACCCCCGCCAGCAGCATCGCGCCCGCCAGACCGGAGAGCGACAGCACGGTCTCCAGCACAGACCACGTAGCCAGTGTCGCCTTCACATCGATTTTGAAGAGCGAGCCAACAAGCCAGAACCCTGAGTCATTCACGTGCGAGAGCAGAATGGAGCCCGCGCCCGTAGCCAGCGCCAGCAGCTCCGGCCGCACGCCCATGGTCCCGGCCATCGGCGCCAGAATTCCCGAGGCCACAGCCAAGGCTACGGTCGCCGAGCCCATCGACACGCGGACCGCTGCGGCCAAAGCCCAGGCGAGCAATAGCGGCGGCAGGTGCGCCCCGATGGCGAAATTGACAGCCGCCTGCGCAGCGCCCGAGACGCGCAGCACTCCGCTCAAACCTCCGGCCGCGGCCAGGATCACCAACGGACTGGCGATGGGCGCGAAGGAGTCGACGGTCAGCCGCCGCAAGCCGCCTGGGCCGTGGTAACCGGGTTCCTGTACCCTCGGGCCCAGCGTAGCCAGAGCCACCAGCGCCGCGACAACCATCGCCACATCGGAGGAGCCAGCGAGATGCAGAAGCCGACTCCCCAGAGTGCCTTTGCCGGCAATGGCGTCGGCCCAGCCTCCGGCCAGAATCAGCGACACCGGGAGCAGAATCGCCACCAGCGCGCGTATCGCTCCGGCGGGGCGCGGCACGTTGGCGCGACCCGCGCCCGCCTCCTCCGCAGCGGGTGTCGAGGCGAGGAACGCATCCTGCGGGAGCGCACGCTTGAGAAAACTGCCCGGCCGCTGCCACAGGCGAAGCAGCACCGCATACAGCACCGGCCCTCCCATCACTGCGGAGGCGACGCCCACTACGAGTCCCCACAGCATCAGCGGGGCCAGAGCGGCATGATACTCCGCAGCCGCAAGCAGCGCCCCGGGATGCGGCGGCAGCAGGCAGTGCATCGCCGAGAGCCCCGCCAGCACCGGCAAACCCACCAGCATTGGTGGCCGGCCGCTGCGCCGCGCCGCATCCACCACAATGGGCATCAGCAGAACGAGTCCCACTTCGAAGAACACGGGAATACCCACCAGCACACCGAGCGCAAGCAGCGCCCAGGGAAGGCCTTTCGGGCCGCATCGCTCGACGAGCGCACGGCCCAGCGCCGCTCCTGCGCCGGAGCTGGTCAGAAGCTGGCCCAGAATCGCGCCCATACCGAGAATGATGGCGATGTGGCCCATCATCTCGCCGGCGCCGGAGGTAAACGCCAGGGGCAGCTTTTCGAGAGGAACTCCCGCCGTTGCGCCCAAGCTGAAGGCAGCGACGGCAAGGCCCAGCGCGGCGTGCAGCCGCAGCCGCACCACCAGCAGCAGGAGCAATACGACGGCGCCAGCCACGCAGGCCAGCAGCCGCTCATCGTGAGCAGTCGCGACGGCAAGGTTCACGGGCCGATTATAGCTGCTGATCGTGCCAGCCAAGCACTAGACTTTCCTCAACTTAGCGCAGGAATCAGATGATGGGATCGAACCTCAACCTTTTCCCCGCCTCGTTCGTCTAGCAAATAGAGAGCGGCACATTGATCCTGAATGCGCTCCCCACGAAACTCTGGAGCATTGGACCTTATGAAACGTGAAAGGAAAATGCGCGGCGTGGCCGCGTCTGGACTTCTGGCGCTGGCCGTATTGCTGCTGACCGCAGCGCATGGCGCGCACGCGCAGGTGCAGCGTTATCTGGGCAGCATTACCGCCATCAGCGGAAACACCCTGACGGTGAAGACCGACGCCAGCGCCGAGTATCAGGTCCAGGTTCCCGCAACCGCCAATCTAAAGCGCATCGCACCGGGCGAGAGAGACCTGAACAAAGCAGGACCGCTCGTATTCAGCAGCCTGGCCATAGGCGATCGCGTCCTGGTCACGCTCGATCCCAACGCGACCGGCGGCTTGCCGCAGGCTGCGCGCATTATTGCCATCAAGAAGGCCGATGTCGTCCAAATGCAGGAGGCCGAACAGGCCGCATGGGATCAGGGCGTACACGGACTGGTGAAGAGCATCGACCCCGCGACGGGCACAATCGTCGTGACCACTCGCGCCGGCCTCATCACAAAAGAAGTTACGGTGAATACTACCTCGGCGACCAGGCTCAAGCGCTACGCGCCCGGCTCGGTGCGCTTCGACCAGGCGCAACCGGCGCCCATCACCGAGATCAAGCCGGGCGACCAACTATGGGCGCGCGGAACCAAGAACACAGACGGCAGCGCGATTGCCGCCGATGGCGTGGTTTCAGGCAGCTTCCGCAGTATTCCCGGAACCGTGATCTCCGCCGATACGGCAGCCTCGACACTGACAGTCAAGGACCTTGTCACCAAGAAACCTGTGACAATGCGCGTCACGGCGGACTCGCAACTGCGCCAACTGAACAACATGGTGGCGACGATGATTGCCGCGCGGCTAAAGGGTAACGCGGCGAGTGCCGGTGGACGCGGTGGCCAACGCGGAGGCGCCCAGCACGGGTTCAGCCAGGCTGGCGCCTCGGGGACCGGCCACATGGATCTTGAAACAGTTCTGGAGCGTGCCCCTGAGATTCAACTGAGCACTCTCAAAAAAGGCGATGCCGTGATGATCGTAGCCACCGAGGATGCCTCGGGTTTGAGCGCGGTCAAACTGCTCTCCGGAGTCGAACCTCTGCTCGAAGCTCCCGAGGCGCAGGACCTGCTTTCCAGCTGGAGCCTGAGCTCAGGCGAGAGCGAGGCGGCTCAGTAACCCGGTTCGTACCTTTCATTCATACCCAAGCGAGGGAATCGTGTATTCAAAGTCATACTGCCTGTCTACATTTCTTGTTTCTGCGGCTCTGGCACTGACGGCCGCGGCAGCCAATGCGCAGACGGCGCCTGCTGCCGCGCCGCAGAATGCCGCAGTAGCCCAGGATCCTGCACAGCCCGCGCCGGCCACTTCGGGCGTTTTGCGCGGTCATATCCTCGATCCTACGGGAGCATTGATTCCCGGCGCGCAGGTGACAGTGACCACCGCTAAAGGCGCCCCGGTAAAAACCATGACCGCAAACGCCGCCGGAGCCTATCTGGTGCAGGGCCTACCGGCCGGCAGCTACGTCATTGAAGTGAGCTTCACTGGTTTTGCGCCCTTTGTCTCCGCGCCCATCGATCTAGCCGCCGGACAGGCCAAGCGCATCGAAATCAAGATGGCGGTCGAGGCCACGCAACAGCAAGTGATCGTGACCGACGAGAGCGGGCCTTCGGTCAGCACCGACGCTGGCGCCAACTCGAACGTGATGGTTCTGAAGGGGTCCGACCTCGATGCACTGTCGGACGATCCCGACGAACTGTCGAACGAGTTGCAGGCTCTGGCCGGTCCCTCGGCCGGTCCCAACGGCGGACAGATCTACATCGACGGATTCACCGGTGGCCAGTTGCCACCCAAGTCGGCGATCCGTGAGATCCGCATCAATCAGAATCCATTTTCTGCGGAGTTCGACCGCATCGGCTACGGGCGCATCGAGATCCTCACCAAACCTGGAACCAACACCCTGTATGGAAGAGCCTTCGCGCAGGGCAACGACGACAATTTCAACACCAAGAATCCGTTCACCGCGGAGCTGCCTTCCTACTATAGCTATCAGTACAACGGCACGATAAGCGGCCCGATGTCCAAGTGGGCGTCCTACTTCTTCGCCCTTGAAGACCGCGAGACACAGACCGACAACGTGTACTCGATCCCGGGGGGCCCGGTGTACGACCCGATCAGCAACACCTGGTCGGTCGGCACCTCGGCTGTTGCAGGCAGCCTTTTCAATCCCGCCAATCACCTCGAGGTCGCGCCGCGCGTCGACCTGCAGTTGGGCGAAAAAAACACGCTCACTCTCCGTTACCAGTTCTTCCGCAACGTCAGCACCAACGCTCTGAACGGCTCTACCTCGTTCCCCAGCCTGGCTAACTCCGCGAACGCCATCAACCACACGTTCCAGTTAGACGATACGCAAGTGATCAACGACCGCATCGTCAACGAGACGCGTATCGAGTACCGGCGGTCGAGCTCAACCGCGACGCCGCTGGCCACCGCACCCAATTTCGGTGTACAGGTCGCCACGGCGCCCAGATTCACCGTGCCGGGCCAGTTCTCGGGCGGCGGCAGCGGCACTCTGCCTTCAAGCGCGCACAGCGATCACTTTGAGCTTCAGAACTTCACAACCATGACCGCTGGCTCACACGCCATCAAGTTTGGCGCATGGCTCCGCGACAACCGCAGCGCGACCTCCAATGTCGGCAACATATACGGCAGCTTCACCTTCCCCTCGGATGTGGCCTTTGTCGATACATGGAACGGCATTCAAAACGGCGAGACCATCGCGCAGATTGCCGCGGCCTGTCCTTCCACGCAGACCGGCGGTTGCGTGCCCATCAAGCTCAGCTACACCACCGGCCCCTACGCCTTCGCCGGAAATGTCTTTGACGGAGCGCTCTTCTACCAGGACGACTGGAAGGTCAACAAGTTCCTCACCCTCTCCGGCGGCCTGCGCTGGGAGACGCAGAATCACGTCGCCGATCACAGCGACTGGGCCCCCCGCGTGGCTTTTGCCTACGCTATCGACGGACACAAGAAAGGCACTGTCTCCAAGACCGTCGTACGCGGCGGATTCGGCTTTTTCTACGATCGTTTCGCCGTAGCAGACCTGATGGACCTGGAAACCTTGAACGGCACGGCTCACAGCCAGGTGCAGACCGTCATCGACAATCCCACCTGCTTCAGCCCCACTGGTTTGAGCTCCGTCCCCGGCGGCGTAGACGCCTGCGGCACGGGGCAAGCCGTTACGCCAGTGATCAACTCCATCACTCCCAACTATCACTCGCCCTACAACGAGCAGCTCGGCGTAAGCCTGGAGCGGCAGTTAACCAAGGTCTCCACGCTCACCTTCACTTACATGCACTCCTCTGGCTTCCACCAGATGGTGGTGCGTAACGCCAACGCCTATCTGCCGGGCGACTACATCTATAACCCCAACGGCCAGCCTACGATTCTCGCCCCTCGTCCGAATCCAAACCTCGGCATCGTGCAGCAGTTTTACCCCCAGGCAGTCTTCAACGAGAACCAGGTCATCGTCAACTTCAACTCTCGCTTTACGCAGAACTTCAGTGTCTTTGGCTTTTACACTGCAAGCTGGGCCAACTCCGACGGCGGCGGCGGATCGAACCCCTCGAACTCCTACAACCTGCGCCAGGACTATGGGCGCGCAGCCTGGGTACATCCCCAGTGGATGCTCCTTGTAGGCAATTACTCGGGCCCGTGGGGACTCAGCTTCAACCCCTTCATGATCGTCCGAGCGGGGAATCCCTACAACGTCCACTCGCCCTACGACCTGACCGGCGATAACTTCTTCAACGACCGGCCCTCGTTTGCCACCAGCTCAACTCCGATTGATGGCAACGTGGTACAGACGAGCTTCGGCGCGCTGAATGTCATCCCTCAGAGTAACGAATCGATTATCCCCGTCTCGATCGGCAACGGACCCTCGGCTGTCGCCTTCAACCTGCGCATTGGCCGTTACATCGGCATTGGCCCCAAGGTTCAATCGAACGGAGGCCCCATGCCCGGCATGGGCGGCGGCGGCGGTCCGCATGGCGGCCACGGCCACGGGGGCTTTGGCGGACCGTTTGGCGGTCCAATGGGTCCAGGCGGAGGCCCTCACGGACCTGGCGGCATGGATAACACCGGCCGTAAATACTCGCTGAACTTTAACGTGCAGGCGCTCAACCTGTTCAACAATATCAACCTCGGCACACCGCACGGCGGCATTGTGCCCACACGCACCTGCACCAATTCGAGCGATCCGAGCACATGCACCTACGGTCCTGGACCAGAATTTGGCCAGTCGACAGGCCTGGCCGGAGGGATCTTCTCGACTGCCTCGGCAGCGCGCCGAGTCTTCTTTCAGATGGCGTTCCAGTTCTGAAGTCAGCTGACAGTGAGCAGTGAACAGTAAGCAGTGTGCAGAACGCCAGCGATGGCTCTGCTCACCCTTATTTGTTCACTGTCCACTATGCACTGTTAGCTGCTTGTAGAGCGCCTCCCACCAATCGGCCGCCGCGTCGATGCTGAAGTCACGCACCATCCGCTCCCGTGCCGCCCGCCCAGCAATCGCGCGCTCTTCCCTGCTCTGTCGCATCGCCGCCAGCATCGCGCCGGTGAGCGCCTGCGGATCTTTTGCGGGAACGATTCCGCCTCCATCTCCCGTCATTTCGCGCACGCCGCCCACATCCGTCGCTACCACGAGCTTTTCCATTGCCATGGCCTCGCCCACTACCAGCGGCATTCCCTCCCACGCTGAACCAAGCACGAACCCATCGGCGGCATCCAGCAGCGCCGGCATGTCGCGGCGCAGGCCCAGCCAGCGCACGTGCTCATGGAGTCCCTGCTCCCCGGCAATTGCAAATACCTGGTATGCCACCCCATCGGCGGCAACAGTCACCGTCGCATCCGCGGCAGCACCGGCAATCCAAAGCTCGGCATCAGGCTCCTCTCTTCGCGTCCGCGCAAACGCGCGCAACAGGTTGGGAAAATCCTTCGCCGGCGTTACTCGCCCCGCGCTCAGCCACACAAAGTGGGAGCCAGCACCCATCGCCGCGCGTACCTCCGCGCGCCGCGCCGCATCGGGCGCAAACTCTGCTGTATCGATTCCGTTTGCGCGCACCAGGCATTTGCGGCGCGGAATGGCCTTGAGACTAACGAACCTCTTTGCCGCGGCCTTGCTCACGGCAATGGTGCGTTCGCTGAGCCGGTCCGTCAACCGATAGGCCGTCATGCGCAGCCAGCCACCTTCATAGACGTTGTGCACCGTGGAGATGACCGCAAGGCGCGGCAAACCGATCCGGAGCAGGCGCGCGAGCAGATTGGCGTGAAAGCTGTGGCTGTGAACCACGTCCGGCCTGAACGTGCGCAGCAAGCGCCGCGCGCGCAGGAAGCCGGCCGTCACACTCACTGGATCTTTACCGATGTCGAGATGCACCACGGGAAGCGTTACAGGCCACTCGGCTGCAAGGCGCGGCATGAGCGCGACAAGCGCCACCTCGTGGCCACGCTGCGCCATGCGCTCCGCCACAGCCAGAGCCTGCTTTTCTGCCCCACCCACGCCCAGAGAGGTAAGAACTGTTACGATGCGCATCCCGCACTTTACCGAAAGACCGGTTCCACCGATCATACCGCGGAGTCGTAAGCCAGCGCCGATCGGGAGCGGCGCAACTCAATGAAGTGTGGCGGCTGTGCGATGCGGGCTTATCTGGACGCCAAAGCAGCAAGCAGGCCCTCTCCAGGCTCCGCGAGAGGGATGCAAACTGCATCAGCCGCTTCTCTTGTGCCGTGATTTCGGGTACCCAACAGCCCGAAGCGGTTTCGGAATCGTTTTCAAAAGAATCGTTGTAGAAAACTCACTTTATCGCTGTACAATCCCCCCAAGGAGATCTATGGCCGGAGACATGCAAATTACGTGCAGCGACTGTGGGCAGGAGTTTACCTTCACCGCTGCTGATCAGGCGTTCTTTCAGGAACGTGGTTACTCGACCCCGAAGCGTTGCAGAAACTGCCGTCAGGCAAGGAAGAACGACCAGGGGGGATCCGGCTACCGTTCGGCTCCTTCACAGGGAACACCTGTGATCTGTTCCGGTTGCGGTCAGCCTACAACCGTGCCATTCGAACCGCGTGGCGATCGTCCGGTTTTTTGCCGCGATTGCTACGTCGCCCGTAAGGGCAGCGGCAGCCCAAGAGGGCGCGACCGCAGATAATATAACTGCCCGGCGGAGGGAAGCTTTTCTTCGGCCGGGCCGCAACACCCACAAGTCTACGAATTCTGACGGCAAGGCGGCGAAACGGTCAGCGAATTGGCCTCGTGACGGATGAGGGCCCTGTCGAGAGTGGATTATTGTCTGGTTTTGAGCCTTGCCGCTTGCAGAAGGCGGTCTCGGCGCATCCGCAAGCGCGAGCGGGCAGGGCGCACGAAGGATCAGCTCGCCGCCATGTGCTGAATGAATGGGGCAGACTCGCGGTTATCGGCACGGGCTGTTCTGGCAAGCCCATATTGCTCGGCGCCGATTGCGGCAACGATTCAGAGACACTCACGCTTGAGGGTTTCGCTCCACACACCACTTGCGGCGTTCAGGAATGCGGATGTACCTTGCCCTTGGGATTCTCGCGTCTCTTGTGTTGCTGTTTCTCACAGGCATCGCCTATCAGCACTTCGCGAGTCTCCGTGATCGCCGCATCCACACGGCAGAAGGCAGTTTGATCAACATTCGCCGAGGCTGCAACCTTTACTTTTTCGAGGCCGGTGAAGGCCAGCCAACGGTGGTGTTTGAATCCGGCATTGGAGCCACCCACCTCAGTTGGCGCAGCATTCAGGACGAAATCTCGACGCTCACGCGCACCGTCTCATATGATCGCGCCGGCTTAGGCTGGAGCAGCCCCACTCGCGCACCGCGCACACCCGGCGCTCTTGCCCGAGAATTGCACCAGATGTTCGATGCCGCAGGTATAGAGCCGCCCTACGTTCTCGTCGGCCACTCCTTTGGCGGGCTCGTGGTTCGCCGCTTCGCATTACTCTATCCGCGAGAGGTCGCCGGCATCGTGCTTGTCGACCCCATGCGCCCGGAGGAATGGCCTCCGCTCAACCCTGCGCGGCAGGCGCAACTCGATCTGGGCAAGCGGCTCATCCGTTACACCATCCCCGTGGCGCGCTGCGGGCTGGCGCGCATTGTGGTCAAGGTGCTGCTCGGGCGCTGCGGCAGCTCTACCGATCGCACCGCCCGTTCGGCAGTTGCGCTCCCTCACCATCTGCTGCGCCGCATCAGAACCGAAGCGCGCAAGCTGCCCTGCAAGGTCTGGCCCGCATTGGCCGCGCACTGGTCGCGGGCCGGGTTCTACGACGGACTGCGCAACCACATCGTCTCGATCCCCAGCGCCGTTCGGGAGATGCACGACGCCGAGCCAATCCGCGGCATTCCTGTCGCCGTGCTCACGCCCGGAAATGCCGATCCACTCACGCGCGATCAATTGCATCGCATCGGCGATTCCACACGGCAGACGTTGGCGCTCAACAGCGAGCACTGGATTCATCTCGATGAGCCGGAGTTGGTGATCAATGCGATCCGCACCGCCATCGGCGCGCCCGTGGCGCCGGCTGCCGGCTACAACCATCCGGCAACCACCTTCCTCGCAGCCTCGCCCCTTCCCGACGGCGACATCATCGTATCGGCACGCCGATTCTGAGCAATAAGAAGTAAGGAATAGGTGTAGGAGGCAGGGTGCGGCCAATACACAAGAGCGCGAGGGTAAACTCGCTCTTGCATTCTGCTTCCTCTTCCCTGCTTTACGTCAGCTTGACGCTTTTCCCTCGCGAAAGCACCGCGGCTTTGCGACGGTCTTTTGAGGCGTGGTCGATCTGCTTCCAGAAGCCTATGAAGTAATCCACCGCCGAAATCACAGCTACCGCGGCGGCAAAGTAAATCGCCGCAACTGCGTACCATCTCACCGGAATCGCCACGACGCCGATCTCCCAGTGGTCCCAGCGATGCGCCAGAACCGCCGAAACAACCGCTACAATCTGCACCACCGTCTTCAGCTTACCCAGTTCGCTGGCCGTGATGGTGAATCCTTCAGAGGCTGCGATGGAGCGCAACCCTGAGATCAGGAACTCGCGGCCAATGATGACGACCACGATCCACACCTTTACAACGTCGGGATTGTAGGCCACCAGCGCCACAAACGCGGCCGTCACCATGATCTTGTCGGCCAGCGGATCGAGCAGCATGCCCATGGTCGTAATCTGGCCGCGCTTGCGCGCCAGATACCCATCCAGACCGTCGGTGATCGACGCCAGCACGAAGAGCACCGACGCAGCAAGCTCCTGCGCGCCGTGTCCCTGCCATGGGAAATGCGGCGAAAGAATCCACAGAAACAGTGGAATCATGACGATCCGCGTCATGGTGATGGAATTCGGCAGATTCATCGTGCTCGCGCCGCGGTTTCCTCGTCTCTCCGCGGCGTGTGTCTATTATTGCACCACAAATACAATTCTCTGCCAGCCTTGCAACCTTCCAAAAACACCGCTCAGAAGGTGGTACAGGAACGATTGCACTGCCCGGAGGGGTATGCTAGTATCTAGTTGCATAAGTTAGCGTACTGTGTTTTGGGGTGTTTCTGGAACACCGCCTGCTTTTTCCACTCGAATGGGTGTGCGGTTTGGTTGTAGGCGGCGATGAATTCGTCCATGTGTTCGCGTAGCTGTCTGGGACTGGTGAAACTGGTCCCAGCCAAGGATTGGCGTTCGAGAATGGAAAACCAGATTTCCACTTGATTCAGCCACGATGCATGGGTAGGCGTGAAGTGGAATTGAACGTTCTTATGCCGTGCCAGCCAGCGGTCGCATTTGGGTTTGTGGGTGTTCAGATTGTCGAGGATGACGTGAATCTCCCGGCCAGGATACTGATCCACCACACCATTCATGAAGTCGAGGAACTCCACCCGGCGGCGGCGCTTGTAATGGTCGCCCCTTACCAGTCCGGTGGCCACTTCCAAGGCGGCAAACAAGGTAGTTGTGCCATGGCGTTTGTACTCGTGCTGAAAACCGGTGAGTGCCTTGCCATTGGGAAGTTTCAGCCAGCCCTGGGCTCTTTCCAGAGCCTGAATGTGAGGCTTTTCGTCGACGCTCAGCACCAGCGCATTTTCCGGCGGATTCAAATACAGACCGACCACGTCGGCCGCTTTCTGGGCGAAGCAGGGGTCGGTGGAAATGCACCAACTGCGGCGACGTTCCAGCGAGATTCCGTGCTTGCGCAGCACCCGCCAGATCTGATCAGCGGAAACGTCTTTGAGAGCCGACGCCAGCAAGGTGCCGTTCCAGCGCGCAAAGCCCTTGGGAGGCGGCTGGTCCAGTTGTTTAAGAACCCGCTGTTCCGTTCCTTGGTCATAGGTCGCGGGTTTGCCTGGACGGGGCGCATCCTGCAGCCCGCTCAAACGGCTGCGCAAAAAGCGGCCGCGCCATTTGCTGGCCGTTGCCGGGCGGGTCTTCATCGCCGTGGCTATCTCTTCGTTGCTGGCTCCAGCCGCAGCCAGCAAGATTACCCCAGCACGAAACACATCCCGCTTCGCGCTCGTGGCGCGGCGTTCAAGCGACTCCAAATCAGACCGCTCTTCTGGCGTGAGTACAATGTTGCGAGCCTTCATGCATTGCAATATACACCATTCGGCTATTTATGCAACTAGATACTAGTTTGATTTAGGACTAAATTGGTCGTACTTAGCAGCCACTGCCCGCAGTGCCTGCGGATTTAGGCCTTGTGCCTGACTGCTTCGGAACGGCAGCCTGCGGAAAGGAATGCCGTCATGGAGTTCCCTGCCCGAGCCGGAACTGTGGCAGATCATCGCCTACCTGCGCAGCCTGCCTCGCGACGGTTCATCAGCGTCGACGAACAACCATCGCTAGCGCGCGATTAACGGCGCACGCCCCTATTTCCGGATGTGCGCCGTCGCCAGCGGGTCGGTCGAAACAACGTGCTTCCCCTCGTCGCTATCTACCAGATTCAGAATCAGCGATACCGGGCCACCTTCGGAATGGATGATCGTGACGCGATAGAAATAACTCTTTCCTGCTTCGGCTGACAGGTGCGCGAGTTCAACGGTGCTCAGTCGGGAAAAGGGCGAAAAACGCCATTGGTACGACACACAGAGATGATGCTCGCCCGGATCGACCGGAACGAAGAAATACGAGTTCCCTTGGTTCGCGCCAACCCACTTCCCGTCGATTCCAGCCCTCGTTGTCCAATCTGGACGATAGAGCGGCGGGATCCCGATGTCTTGGATGAAGTAGATCAAGGCCTTTCCAGTATCTGGTTGCTGCGGCGTGTGCGGCGCTGGGTCCAGCTTCACCGTCATGTGCACATTCAAGTCTCCGCAGGCCGCCGGCATGGGCGTGGGTGTGGATTGCTTTTGGCCGATGAGTGGGATGGAAAAGAAGAAGACGCCTGTGGCAACCAGCGCGTGCGAGACTTTCATGGCCTTGCTCCTCAAGAAGCCTTGATGCCTTAACCCTGCGCAGGGTTGTGCCCGCCAAGAAACTACGGCGGGAGAAGTCCCACTTCCCCCGCCGTTGTCGATTCAGATGCTCGCGTTGTTATGCGTAGATGCCGCGCTGCTTGATCGTGTAAGCGACGCGATCGATGGCCAGCATATAGGCCGCGATGCGGTTGTTTACGCCGTGAGCCTCGGCGTAACGCACCACGTCCTCGAAGCTCGAGCGCAGAATCGTCTCAAGCTGCTCGTTGACCATGGCCTCTTTCCAGAAATAGCCCTGGCGATCCTGCACCCACTCGAAGTAGCTGGCCGTTACTCCGCCGGCGTTCGACAGAATGTCGGGAACGATAAACACCCGCTTCTCGGCCAGGATCTCGTCGGCTACGGCAGTGGTGGGCCCGTTGGCGCCTTCCACTACGATCTTCGCCTTAATCTTGTCCGCATTGCGACTGGTAATCACGTTCTCGGTCGCTGCCGGGATCAGGATTTCGCAATCCGATACCAGCAGTTCATCGCTCGGCATGGCTTCAGCACCGCGGAAGCCCAGGATCGTATTATTCCGGAATTTGTATTCAAGAAGCTGGTGAATATCAATGCCCGCGGGGTTGAACAGGCCGCCATCGCGCTCGGCAATACCAATAATCGAGTAGCCGCGTTCCTGCATCAGCCGCGCCGCATTCGATCCCACGTTGCCGAAGCCCTGAATGATGACACGGCAGCCCTCAACCGGCATGTTCAGGTAGCGCAGGCTTTCGTCGCAGACCAGCCGGACACCGCGTCCAGTAGCCTCAACGCGCCCCTGCGAGCCCCCCAGGTTAGTCGGCTTACCCGTCACGACCGCTGTCACGGTCTTGCGCATGTGCATGGAATAGGTATCCATGATCCACGCCATGGTCTGTTCGTTGGTGTTCACGTCGGGCGCCGGCACGTCCTTTTCTGGTCCGATGAACTCAATGATCTCGGCCGTGTAGCGGCGCGTCATACGCTCCAGTTCGTTGCGGCTCATCGCCATCGGATTGCAGATGACGCCTCCCTTGGCGCCGCCAAAGGGAATGTTCACCACTGCGCACTTCCAGGTCATCCAACTGGCCAGCGCGCGCACTTCGTCCAGCGTCACGTCCGGAGCATAGCGGATGCCGCCCTTGCACGGGCCGCGGGCTATGTTGTGCTGCACGCGAAATCCCGTAAACATTTCGATCGTGCCGTTGTCGAGCGCTACCGGAAAGTGCACGATGATCTCGCGCGATGGCGAGCGCAGCACCTTCCATAGTCCTTCGTCCAAATTCAATTTACGCGCGGCAAAGTCGAAGCGCGCGTTTTGCGCTTCCCAGGGATTGATCTCCTGGTCAAGCGTCACTTGAGGCGATTGTGTTGCCATAACCTTCTCCATCTTCTGCCGCGCCTAGAGTTTTTGGATGCGCCGGACTCTAGTCCGGTCTATCCGGCCTATCGGCACGGCTCCCATAGGCCAGGGTTTCGCGTCTTCGGCCGCTTTCATAGCATCCGAATCTTCGATCCGGCGCTGTGTTCACAGCGGCTCAAAAGTCCCGTAAACCCAAACCTCAGTGAGTCTAGGCCGCTAAACGGTCCTCGTCAAGACATGCCGTCACGCTTGTTCAAGGGTTTTTTACGTTCGATTTCTCACGGTACCCATCCTGCCTGGCGCGGGAAGCTCTATCGCGCCCACGAAACGCACAAACAGGTACACTTGAGCTGTGAACGCCACTTCCCAACAAGTCCATCCCTCGCGCAAGGAGTTCCTGGCTCTGGCCCGGACGCACACGCTCGTTCCCGTCTGCCGCAGACTCATGGCCGATCTCGAAACCCCGGTTTCGGCTTTCCTGCGCGCGGCCTGGCCCGAGCGCGAGTGCTTCCTGCTCGAATCCGTCGAGGGCGGCGAACAGGTGGGACGCTACACCTTCATTGGCTTTGCGCCTTTCAAGCGTATCACTGCGCGCGGCCGCGAAATTACCATCACTGAGGGCCGCGGAGCCTCCCGCGCAAAAATCCGCCGCTTCGACGGCGACATCTTTGCCGTGTTGCGCGATGCGCTGAGCGGTCACAAACCGGCGCGGCTTGCCGGACTGCCACCCTTCACCGCCGGCGCCGTCGGCTTCTTCGCCTACGACGCTGTACGCCAGATCGAGCGTCTGCCCGTGCGCGCCAAGGACGAGCTCGGCATCCCCGATGCCTGCCTGCTCTTCTTCGACGAGGTGCTGGCCTTTGACCATGTACGCAAGGAGATCTGGCTTGTCGTCACGGCCAACGTATCCCAAGGCAACGCTTCGGCCGCCTATGGTCGCGCTGTCAAGCGCCTCAACAAGCTTGAGAAACACATCAACTTGCCGCTGCCTGGTCCGAAGCAAGGAAAAAAGCGCCAGACTGGCAAGCTCAAGGTCAAACACCGCACGCCAAAGAGCGACTTCCTCGCGGCCGTTGCTCGCACCAAGGAGTACATCCGCGCCGGCGACGTTTTTCAAGCGGTCCTTTCACAGCGATTCGATGTCGAACCCGGCGTCGACAGCTTCCAGATTTACCGCGCCCTGCGCACCGTCAACCCAAGTCCCTATATGTTCTTCCTGCGCTTCGATCCCGAGGGTCCGCTGGGGGCAGCCACCCACCCGAGCCGCTCATCCAGGAAGTCAAAACGCGGAGAGCGCCTGGAGATTGCCGGTTCTTCGCCTGAGCTCCTGGTCCGCGTGCACCAGGGCAAGGTTGAGTACCGCCCCATCGCGGGCACACGGCCGCGTGGCGCCACCGAAGCCGAGGACAACGCGCTCGCCGAAGAGATGCTGCACGACGAAAAGGAGCGCGCCGAACACGTGATGCTGGTCGACCTGGGCCGCAATGACGTGGGCCGTGTCAGCCGCTTTGGCTCGGTCAATGTCGACAGGCTGATGTTTGTCGAGCGATACTCGCACGTCATGCATATCGTCAGCTCGATCGAAGGCCAGCTCCGTCCCGATCTCACCGCCGTCGACGCCCTCCGCGCCTGCTTCCCTGCCGGCACGCTCTCCGGGGCGCCCAAGGTGCGGGCCATGGAGATCATTGAAGAGCTCGAGCCAGCCCGCCGTGGCGCCTATGGCGGCGCTGTCCTCTATGCCGATTTTTCCGGCAACCTCGACTCCTGCATTGCCATCCGATCGATGCTCGCTATCGGCGGCAAAGGCTACGTCCAGTCCGGCGCAGGCATCGTTGCCGACTCCGTCCCTGAACTCGAGCACCAGGAAACCATCAATAAGGCCCAGGCCGTCATCCGCGCCATCGAACGCGCCAGAGAAATGTAACGCCCAGTCCAGTCAGCAGAAAGATATACGTGGAAGGCTCAGGAACAGGCGACGGTTGGAAGTTGTAGCCCACCGCGTCCAGAACCATCACCTCCGGCGAGTTCAGATTCAGCGTAACGGTCTGCGAATAGCTCCCAAAAGCATCCTGAACGTATTGACCACTGGTGCCAATCCAGTCGCCATAGTCACCGCCGTTGTTGCAGTTGTTGTATGTGGCCCCGGCTGGGGACGAGACGCCGCCATTGACCGAGAAATACGCTGTGGGCGACCCCGCGCATGGAACGGAGGTGGATGTATTGAGCGCGAAGCTGCGTGTTCCTGGGGCGCTGTAGCGGTAGAGGTCGGCCGCCATCGGATTTGTGGGTACGGTTCCCCCACCGTTGGGAAGAGCGGAAGCGGTGCCCAATACCTCGTCGATCTCGTGTTGCACGATCCCCTCAAGCCCTGACTGCGGAGATCCCGACGTATTCAGCAGTGTGGTATTGAGCGTAATGCAGGCATTGGCGGTCAGGTTGTCGCACGAGCCGAATTGAGTGGAATTCTGCGCTACAAGGCCGAGATCCGAGGCGAGCGTAACTGGCAAAAGAATGTCCTGACTGCCTGTCACGGGGTTATTGGCAGACGGGCCGCCAAGGCTCGCTATCGCGGAAGTATCCGTGGCATTGCCCGAAGAGTTGGCAACCAATGCGTTGTAATAGCCAGTATATGAACCGGAGACGGCAAACCACTGGGAAGATGCGCCCCCACCCGTCTGTGCTCCGAATGCCACCGTGAGCGAAAAGTTGCTGCTCATATTGGATGTGTAAAAGTCCAAAGCGCTCTGAATCGCCGCTTTGTCGGCATTACTGAATGCGACGGTTGGATCGTATTCGACGGTGATAAGCGGGGTTGCGGAAGCGGCCGCGGTGAAACCAATCAGGGCAAGCACACAAAGCACCTTAGGGGACATCATGCGGGTCTCCTATCCCGAAGTACCTGCTGGGGAGAGTTGCCTCTCTTGTTCAAAATAAAATGGGAGATTTTCTGGTGTTTACCGAGTCTTGTTGGGAATCCTCGGACGGCACCAGCATACTTGGATTTGTGTCCATCAGGCAAGTTCAATTTTGCCGATCGCTGGTGAGAACTTTCTCGCGAACTGCGCGCGGCCTGAAACAGCAGAAAATCGCGCTCACGCGGTCACTCGTCTCAGATCGTCTTCCGATCCTGTTCAGTGTCGACTGTCCCCAATTGGTCTCAGTCCGCTCCGAAGATCTTCCGGAAAAACCGCCCAACCCGCGAGAAAAATCCGTGTTTCTTCGCTTTTGGCTGCGGCTTGAGCGGCGCGGGCGCGACGCGGGCAACTGGCGCCACTGGCGCAGCCGTCACAGGAGCGGCGGCTCGCGTCGCGCGATCAGCGCCGCTGTAGGCCAGCGACGTGGTGGCGTTGGCGCCGCTCTTCGGCGGAGCGGATACCACCGGAGCCTGCGCGCCCGGAGCCAAGCCTTCGCTCTGAGCAAGTGGAAACTCATTGCCATGAGTTGCAGCCGGTGGCGGGCATCCGCACGGCTCTTTCTCCTGGTCCACCACCGATTGCAGGCTCCCGTTCTCAAACATCACGCGCTGCCCCGGCTGCACGCGATAGAGACCGCCCTCGAAGACACTCGTCACAACCACGTAGGGCGCATCGGCGCCGATGTTATCCACGCAGGTATCGCCCTGGTCGCCGAGCCGCACCTTCACATCGGCCGGATTCGGCCCGCCGATGAGAATGCGAAAGTAGGGCGTCAGCAGAGTGTCGGCATTCTTTTCACGCGCCGTGCTTGCGGCCAGACTCATCTCCACCGCCCCGCGATCGAGTGCAATCAGCAGGCCCGGGACCTCACCCGCCGGCGCACTCGTATCGGCCGCCAGTTTCACAGTGCTCGATGCGCACACCTGCAAGGTGCCGCGATACGGCAATGCGACTGCGGCGGCCTGGGCGCCTGCGGTAATGCTGCCGCTGCCGGTCAAGTAAGCCCGTCCGTTCCACGCCTGCATCGCTCCGGCCACTTCAAGCGCCGCGCCGGGAAGCGACTTGTCCAGCGGAACGATGGCGATCGGCGGTGTGCTGAAGGTTGGCTGCTGGGCCGGTTGCTGCGTATTCCGCGCGGGCTGATTGTTGTCCGGAGCTTTTTCGGGAGTTACGGCCGGCG